>DAIQPV010000192.1:0-6585 GCA_036787145.1 Rhodospirillales bacterium | reverse complement strand
TCACCGTCGATGTGCCGTCGCAGAACGAGAAGAGCGTCGCGCTGGGGCCTTACTATCTCGTCTGGGACAACATCCATCACCCTGAGCTGCTGGCCGACGGTGCCGTCGGCTGGCCCTATCAAGTGTCCGAGGTCAACCTGTCGCCGTCGAGCCTGGACAACGTCCTGTTGCCGGGCCAGATGGCGGATAGATACGCGGACGACGCCGCCTTCGCGCAGAAGTATTGCCTGACCTGCCACAAGATCAACGGCTTCGGTGGCGACAAATGGCCGATCGACCTCGCGCGGCGCGCCAAGGAGCTGGACCCGATGACCTTTGAGCGGTGGGTCCTGATGCCCGGCGCGGTCAAGCCCGGCACCACCATGCCGCCTTTGGCGGAGCGCATGCTCCAGGCTGAGCGCCAGGCCTGGGCGCAGCGCCTCTATGCTTATCTCAACGCACTGCCCGAAGCGCCCTGAGGGAAGGCCACGCCACCCCGCCGGCGCGGCGTTACCGGCTGGGTTTCTGCGGCGGGCGGGGCGTGTCCGGCAGGGGCGCCGAGGTAGAGTTACGAGGGGCGGATGCGCCCTGGGAGGCCGATCGCGCCGTTGGTGCCGCCTTAGCGCGGGGGCGCAGCAGCATCGCAATCGTCCCAGGCGAGAGACGCCGCCAGATGACCATCTTCAGTGGTTCCCTCGTGACAAGCTGCTACCACCGCATAGGGCTGCCCGTTGGCATCTGCGCGACTTACCGCACAGAATGGGCAGGCCCGGTCCGAAATGCAATTAAAACTTACTTGCAGAATGAGCGGTGGATGGTGTCCGCAGTTGCCGCCCCCGTCGTCGCGCCCGCCTGTCAAGACCGCCGGGGGGCGGACCTGAGGCGGACCTGGGGGCGACGCTCAGCGGCCGACGCCGAGATCGGCCTTGAGTTGCACCGTGCGCTCGCGGAGCGTGTCGAGAAACGTGTTGATCCCGCCGCTCTGGATGGTCGCGGCAAAGTCGGACCGCCAGGTCTGGCTCAACGAGACGTTCTCCACCACCACGTCGGTGATCAGGATCGTCCCGTCGCGGCCGCCGACACGCCAGTCGACCCGGATCGGCTGACCCCCGGTCGGCCGTTCAATCTCGCTGAACACGGTCGCCTGGTTATCGCTTTCGGCAACGGTCCGGGTGAGATGCAGGCGCTCGCCGGTATACTCGCCGAAGCGCTTGACGTAGCCGTAAACCACCAGGTCCTCGAACAGGCGCATGTATTCGCTGCGCTGCGCGGCGTCAAACTGATTCCAGTAGCGGCCCAGGACCCAGCGGCCGATCGCATTCACCGCGAAATACTTGTCCAGCAGCTCGCGGAACCGGTCGGCGCGCACTGGCAGGGAGGCGCCGCGATCCTCCAGCAGGGAAACCCCCTCGGCGGCGAAGCTCTTGACCACCTCCTCCGCCGCGCCGCCAAAGGTCGATGCCGCGGCGGCACGTGACAGGAGCGGCGGCACGGACGCCAGGAGCGCGCCCGCGAGCAGAACAAGAACAAACCGACAACGCACCGATGATCGGAAGCCGGGCATGGAGGGCATCCCTATTCCACGGGAATGGGGGGAAGGTCTTCGAGACTGGGACCAGTTTCGCTCGGCGGCGGCCGACCCTGCCAGATTTCCGACAACCGATACTGGCGGTAAAGGCTGCGCAGCGCCGCGTAGAAGTCGAGGGAAGACTTCTGCAGGTCGTCGATCTCGTCCACGTTCTGGGAGCGCACGTCGATGATGGTCATGCCGAGCCGCGTATAGGACAAGGTGCTGACCCATTCGGGATCCACGTTGAGCGTCATCATCAGGCCGAAGGGATCGAGGATGAAGCTGTCGACGGCGAGGCCCGCGGCGTCCCGCGGATTCGACGGCCCGATCACCGGCAGCACTAGGTAGGGGCCTTCCGGCGAGCCCCAGACCGCCAGCGTCTGGCCGAAATCTTCGTCGTGGCGAGGCAGGCCGAAGTCGGTCGCCCAGTCGGCAAGCCCGCCCACCCCCAGCGTCGAGTTGATCAGGAAGCGGCTGGTGGTTGTCCCCGCCCGATCGAACTCGCCCTGGAGCAGGTCATTGGCCAGCACCACAGGCGAGCGCAGGTTGTTCAGGACGTTGTGCACCCCCTCCCGGAACGGCGGCGGCAGCAGCAGCCGGTAGAAGTCGGCCAGCGGCCGGATGAACATCGCATCCAGCGCCAGGTTGAACCCGAACACGGTGCGGTTCAGCGGCTCCAGGGGATCGTTGAGGGCCCGAAACTCGGCGTAGGCTTCGGGATCGGCGGACCTGTCCGGGGGGGTGGCGCAGCCGCCGACCGCCAGCATCACCGCTGCGGCCATGACGCGCAAAAGGCGGTGCACGTTCTTCGGCATTCTTGAGTGCTTCTCCCTCGGTTCGGCGGCGGCAGGCACTGCCCTCGCCCGGCATGGCTTTCTCCGCGGGCAAGTACCACGCGGCCAGGAAAAACTCCAGATCGCCGCAATCACCCGGCGGTAAAGCCGCCATCCAGGACCAGAGGGTGGCCGGTGACAAAGCTCGATTTGTCCGACAGCAGGTAAACGACAGCGTCGGCGATCTCTTCCGGCCGGGCGATGCGGCCGATCGGATGCAGCGCCAGCAGGCGGGCGCGCAGCTCGGGCTTGTCGGCAGTGAACCGCCGGTACATGTCGGTCTCGACCGCCCCGGGGTTGATCACGTTCACCCGGATGCCTTTGGTCGCGGATTCCAGCGCCACCGAGCGGGTCAGGCCGACCACGGCGTGCTTGCTCGCCGCATAGATCGGGGCACCGGGGAAGCCGACGACACCGGCGACCGAACTGGTGTTGACGATGGCGCCCCCTCCCTGCTTCAGCATCTGGGCGATCTCATGCTTCATCGACAGCCAGACGCCCTTGACGTTGGTCTCCATGATGCGGAGGTAGGTGGCTTCGGTCTGGTCAGTGAGTGGCTCCGGATCCTGTTCGACCCCGGCATTGTTGAAGGCGGCGTCGAGGGCGCCGAAGCGCTCCACGGTCGCCTCGACCAGCCGGCGAACATCATCCTCGCGGCTGACATCCGCCGGAACGTACAGCGCCGGCGCGCCGGCCGCGCGAACCAGCTCCGCCGTCTCTTCCCCCTCGGCCGCGCGCCGCGCGCTCACCACCAGCCGCGCGCCCTCCCTGCCGCAGGCAACCGCCGCCGCCCGCCCGATACCGGCGCTCGCCCCCGTAACCAGAACCACCTTGCCATCGAGCAGTCCCATCGCACGCTCCCTCCGAACCGATCGCCTCAGGCCTTCAGATCCATTGATATGCGTCCGATTGGTGCGCTTCGATGGCCTCCGACGCGGAGGGTGCCAGTGAGCAAAGCGATTGCACCATCTTCCCGATTCCCGACGCCGTTTGTTGGTGGCGTGCGGCGCTGAAATGCGAGGGGCCTCCGGCCGGCTGGCCCCTCGCGGCTCCTCAATCCTTCGGCTTCGGCGTTGTGGCGACGCTGGGCGGCAGGATCGGGTAGCTTACCTGCGGCTGGGTGCCGGTGAGCGAACGCAGGAAGGCCGTCACCTTGCCGATTTCAGCGTCGGTCAGATGCTCGCCGAGCTGGCTGGCGGCCATCACACCCACTGCCTGCTTCAGGTCCCAGGCCTGCCCGCTGTGGAAATAAGGCGGCGTCAGCTCGATGTTGCGCAAGGTCGGAACCTTGAAAACATACTCGTCGTCGGCCGTCTTGGTCACCTGGAACCGCCCCTTGTCGGCGGCCGGGAGAATGTCCGCGCCGGGCTTCTCGACGACGCCGAAGGGGGCATACATGCCGCCGCCCAGGTTGATGCCGTTGTGACAGCTGGCGCAGCCCTTATCCAGGAACAGGCGCAGCCCATCCTTCTGCTCGGTGGTCAGCGCCGCGGCATCGCCCCGAAGAAACTTGTCGAACGGCGAATCCGGGGTGATCAGCGTCGCCTCGAATGCGGCAATGGCGACCACCACATTGCGGATGGTGATCGGCTCGTTGTCCTTCGGGAAGGCGGCGATGAACATTGGCGCGTAACCGGGAATGGCCTTGAGCACCTCGATGACGTGCTCGTGCGTGGTCGCCATCTCCACCGGATTTTCGATCGGCCCGCCCGCCTGTTCCTTCAGATCGGCGGCCCGGCCGTCCCAGAACTGCGCGGTGTTGAACACGGCGTTGAGCACGGTCGGCGCGTTGCGGCTGCCCCGCTGCCATTTGTGACCGATCGAGGTGGGGAGCATGTCAACGCCGCCGAGCCCGATCTGGTGACAGGAATTGCAACTGATGCTGTGGCTGTCGGAGAGCCTGGGATCGAAGTAGAGCGCCTTGCCCAGCGCGATCAGATCGGGGGTCGCTGTGACCCCCTCCACCGCCGGCGGCTTCTGCGGGATCGGCTGGAAAACCTCCTGCGCCTCCTTTATCAACGCGTCCGCGGCCGACGCTGCGGACACCCATCCCATCGCCAGAGTCAAGGCTGAAACAAGACAACCCCGTCGCACGGTCTACCCCTTTTCTCGTTGTTCTGCGCCCCACGCAAGACGACTGGCCAGCTCCTTCAAATAAGAACGATTTTACTTCGTTATTACTGATTTAGGAATGCAAAAGATGCCGGAGTCTTCCGTCAATGTGCACGAACGGCCCAAATGTGCACGATAGACAGGGCGTGCCCCGGCGACATCGGCGCGCAGTCGGGCTCGTCGCCGGCCGTCAGACGAAGGGGTTGCGCGAGGCGACTTGTGGGAAGCGCCGGAAGTCACCGTCCAGCGTGAGGATCTCATGAACCCCGTGCTCCACGGCGAGCGCGACGAGGTGCGCGTCGTGCATGAGATTGCCGGTCACGGGCGTTCCGCCGAGCAAGCGCCGAAGGACCTCGCCATGCGACGGGGTCTCGGACAGGGTGCGGACGGCCGGTGCGGACAGCAGGTCGGCAACGGCCTGCAACGCTTCTGCGGGCGTCGATGGCGGATCGAAGACGCGATGATGGGTGACTACGCGCAGGAACTCGTAAAGGCTCGGCCAGAACAATGCATAAGGGGCCGGCCCGGAACTCAGATGCCGAAGAAGGTCGAGCGCCTCGGCATGGTGACGCGTTCCCCGACGATGCGCAAACACAAGGATGTTGGTGTCGAGCGCGATCAATCGCGCCCGTCCAACAGGTCGAACAGCTTGTCGCGATCGGTGAGATCAATGCCGGGAAGCAGGCGCCCGGGCACGGTCGTCAGGCGGAACGTATAGGTGCTGCTCTCCAAGCCCGGCCCAGCCAGCCCGCACCGCAGCACTTCATTGACGATGTCCCTGAGCGGGCGGTCATCGGCCGCCGCCTTTTGCCGCAACCGCCTCATGATGTCGTCCTCGATCGTCAACGTGGTTCGCATAGGCATCATGATGCATTGCTGCCGACGCTCGGTCAACGACGGAAAGGTCGGCGGGGGGCGGCGGGCCAACTGTCGCGGTTGATCGCCAAAGTTGCCACGGCAACCGCCACGCAACGACTGTTAATCGCCGGGAACGATGACCATCCAGCCGATGCCGAAGCGGTCGGTGAGCATGCCGAAGCAGGGCGACCAGAAGGTCGGGGTCAGCGGCATCCGCACCTCGCCGCCGTCGGCCAATGCCGCGAACGCCCGCTCGGCCTCGGCCGGTGTCGGCACCGAGAGAGACAGCGAGAAACCGCTGAAGGGCGTCGCTTCGCCACAGCCGTCGGACGCCATCAGCGTGTTGCCGGCGATCCGGAAAGACGCGTGCATCACCTTGTCCTCAAAGCCCGGCTGCAACAGGCCGGGCGGCGGCGGTTCCGGGCTGTCCTTGTGCAGCAAGACCATATCGATCTCGGCGCCGAGCGCGGCGCGGTAGAAGTCAAGCGCCTCCTGGCAGCGGCCGCCGAAGAACAGGTAGGGCTGGATGTGCGTGTCCGGCATGGCGATACCTCGGCAGGTGCGGGCGGGAGTCTGTGAGATGGCGCACGCGGCCTGCGCTTGCAAAGAGAAAGGCGGCCGGTGAGGCCGCCTTTCCCCTGATCAACGAGCGCGCTGGGCCTGATCCGCGTGATCCAGCGCTCTGGACGTCGGAATTAACCGCCCAGGTCGGACGGCATACTGCCGTGTGTTGTTGACGTCCGGGACCGCTCGTCCGCGTCCAGGCGCCGCTGCGCGCGCGATTGCGCTTCTTTCAGCAGGTCCGCTTGTTTCTGCTCCTTCGGATCCGGCTCAAGGATGAAGAAGTGGTCCGGCGTCTCCGGGGCAGCGTTATGCACCCACAGGACGGCCAGGCCCAGGCGGCCGAAGTCCAGCACCCGGACCTCGAACTCGGTTTCCGGAGGTACGGACTTTTCAGCCAACTCGCCGGCGCGCACCAGGATGTCGGCTGAAGGATCGCCGCGGACGGCAACCGGGCGGGCTTGATTGTCATCGGCGGCTATAAGGTCGACGAGCTGCCTCTCGCCGTGGTCGGTGGTGAGAACGCGCCAACCCTGGCGCTTTGCCTCCTTCAACGCCCGCAGAGGATCGGCCGCGAGCGTATCGAGCGCGACGGCGTAGATCGGTAAAGGATCGCTGGCGGAGGGGGCCTCGGCACCGCCGCCAACCTCGTCAGCGCTCATTCTTGCGTCT
>DAIQPV010000191.1:0-6587 GCA_036787145.1 Rhodospirillales bacterium | reverse complement strand
GGGTCGTGCTTCCCGATCACCTCCACTGCGTCTGGACGCTGCCGCCCGGCGACGATGATTTTTCAACCCGCTGGCGGTTGATCAAGACGATCTTCAGCCGCGCCCTGCCCGGCGGCGAACGGCGGTCCGTGGCCCGCGTCCTCGGCGGCGAGCGCGGCATCTGGCAGCTCTATCCAGCGGCTTGGCTTGGACTCGATGCTGAGGCTATTGTTAACGGCGAGTGGGCGAGTAACCCATCCGGCGGGTCACGCTGCGCTTTAAGACCCGCCCTACGCTGATCATTGTTAGTCTGCGAGTGGCACCAATGGATCGATTTGTCGGTTCTACACGGGCGGCTAGCGCAACCGCTTCTTCCACGACCGCGCTCGGGCCGATTCGTATAGAAATTGGCGGGCCAGGGTCAAAGTCTTACAAATCTATCAAGCACATAATATGGGACAACATACCCGCTTTCGCCGTCCTGACCGGATTGAATGGCTCCGGGAAAACACAGCTACTTGAAATACTCGCCTACCGGCTCACTAATACGTGGCATAATGCATTAGGTGATTTGCGTGGGGTGCCAATTTCCGTTACTGGGGATAAATTCGGTCCTGACGAAGTAGCGTTTATCCAAAGCGGATGGGATATCGATGAACGAACCATTGGCATAGACGGGATAAGGTCTGCGAAGCACAGCTTATTTGAGTCATTGCGAGAGTATCAAGTGAGACATAATTTGCCCCGGCAAGCCCTGCGCGCACGACTTGAACGTCTTCTCAACGTAACTAATCTAGAAGCAATGGGTGTTGAGGAGTTTGTTAGACGTACTCCTAACGATTATACGTTTATGTTAGATGAAGTCGACGTAATTTCGGGATTAACGCATGTCTTTGTTGCATACAGATTGAAAGCCGCTGAAGCACTTGAGGAAGGAAAGGCACACGCAGATTTACCCGACATATTAGGACCAGCCCCGTGGAACGTTCTTAATGAGATCTTGGAGGTAGCCGAATTTTCGTACCGGGTTGTGTCACCAGTCGGCACAAAACTTACGGATATGTACCAGATACTATTGGAAGATTTGTACACAAAGCAACGGTTGTCCCCATCTGATCTATCCTCCGGCGAGAAAATCATGCTTGCGCTTGTATTTTGGCTCTATAACTCCCAACAGCATGGTCGCTTTCCTCGTCTTTTCTTGCTCGATGAACCGGACGCGCATCTTCATCCGTCCATGACGCGCCATCTGTTGCAAGTTCTCAAAGAGGTGCTCGTGGAACGTTATCAGGTCAGAACGATTCTAACCACTCATTCGCCCTCTACAGTCGCGCTCGCTCCCACTGACGCCGTCTTCGAGATTTCAAGAGCCCAAGTACATATTCGCCGGTCGGCATCGCAAGAAGCAACTATCGGCTCTCTCACCGCTGGTTTGGTCACTGTATCTCGGTCCACCCGCTACGTGCTCGTCGAAGATGAGGAAGATGTAACGTTCTACAACGCTATTCGCGATATCCTAACGGACTACGGTCCGAGTCGTGACATGCGCGCGATCAAACCGGCGCCGAGTATCGTATTTCTGCCAGCATCTACCGGATCTGGAAAAGCAAAAGTAAGTGGAGGAAGGCACGTGGTTCAGGGTTGGGTTGATAAATTTAACCAGCCCCCACTTAATACTTTAGTTTACGGGATCATTGACCGCGATGAATCAAATCAGCCGATGGCACGCGTCCAAGTACTAAGCCGCTACAGCATTGAGAATTATTACCTAGACCCTTTTGTCGTTTTCGGCCTGCTGGTCGAGATGGGGGTCGCCCCGGCTATTGATCAATTATCGATCTCTCCAGGAGACGAACATCGCATTCGCAGCCTGGACGATGTGGGTCTTGGGGCGATAATGAATGTAATTCGGGAGGCGATCGAACCCAAACTTACCATAAAAAAAGGGACGATCGATACTATAGAGCGTAAGGTAACATTTACAAACGGAAGGAGCGTCGAATATCCTGCTTGGATGACTAATTGCCGGGGTCGCGATCTGCTTCCGGTTTACCAAGATCTCTATGGTGGAGCAGACAAGATCCATCCGGGAAATCTTGAACGAAGTCTACGCAAGACACGGCTAATCCCGGTCGAACTGGCGGATATCTTCGACCATCTTCAGGCGTAGGTGCTTACGGCAATAGCGCCTATCGGTCGCAGCCAACTCGCGTAGGGCGGATTCGAAGCGAGGCGCAATCCGCGGCATGTGTGAGGGCTGGTTCTACGCATCCGGCAGGTCACGCTGCGCTTTAGCTCGTAGGTCGGAATAGCCAAAGGCGTATTCCGACGGATGTCTTCATCGGCTGGCGGGTTCGCCTGCGCTGAAATCATCGTTGCCGGTGCCGATCCAGTCGTGCGGATACAGGCCGCGTGCGACGCACGACTTGAATGTCGAATACGGCCATTCTGCCAGCGAGGTCACGAGGCCGTGTTTGACCGGATTGAAGTGGACGTAATCCATGTGCGCCGCGTAGTCCTCGTCGTCGCGAATGGCGTGCTCCCAGAAGCGGCGTTGCCAGATCCCGCGTTCGCCGTCGGCGCGGCGCACGCCGGACAGCCGCTCCGTCTTCGGCAAACCGCGCACGAAGCAGGTTTTGATCAGTCGCCAGCGGGTGGAGAAGTCATCGTCGCCCGGTGGCAGGGTCCATATCGCGTGAAGATGATCCGGAAGCACCACCCAGGCATCGATGGTGAAGGGCCGGGATTGCCGCACGCGGCGCACCGCTTCGCGCAAGAGTTCGATCCGGTCGTTGAGCAATGTGTTGCCGCGCCGCTCCAACAGGTTAACCGTGAAAAAATAGCAGCCGCCGGGAACACGATAGCGATGGAAATCGGGCATCAAAAAACTCCGGTTCCGGAACGAGTATACCCGATCGGTCTCATTCGTCGGAATACGCCGTCGGCTATTCCGACCTACGGTGTTGGGCTGCTTTCAGCGGCAAGGCAGACGTAACGACCGCAAGGGCCTAAACGTCAAATTTGGGATATCCAGCGTCGTCTCCCTCTGTGTTGGTGGGTTGTTGGACGGTGGTGTCGCGTGGCAAGGATTGGTCTTCTAATGGCGTCGTGCGGACGGTGGCGGCGGTTATGACGACAAATGACGATCTTTGACGACAGATGCCGTTGTCTTTTCGAGTGAACGTAACAATATCAATTAGTTGTACGATTTTTCCGGCTCATATCGGCTCTCACGCGGCACTCCCCGGCACGAATCCCGCGGAGGGTGTCGTCATTTGTCGTCGATTGGCAGCGGAAGGCGCCGGTGGGGGCGGGGGGACGGAATGTGTTCGACGGCACGGCTTCGTCGCAACCGTTTGCATCGCCGCGAGCGGGTTGCTACAGTCCCGCCGCATTGCGCCCAATCAGCCGCGGCGGGCCGGTTCCGTCGTCTGCGTCTCGTCAACTGAAATCGCACCCGACCTGGCTTTCGCTCGATGAAAATCGTCGCCTGCAACAGCAACCGGCCGCTCGCCGACGCGATCGCCGCCTATCTCAACCTGTCCATCTGTAAGGCCAGCATCCGGCGCTTCTCCGATATGGAGGTGTTCGTCGAGATCCACGAGAACGTGCGCGGCGAGGATGTCTTTGTCATCCAGTCCACCTCGTATCCCGCGAACGACAACGTGATGGAGCTGCTGGTGACGCTGGATGCGCTGCGGCGCGGTTCGGCCCGGCGGATCACGGCGGTGATCCCGTACTACGGCTACGGCCGGCAGGACCGCAAGTCCGGTCCGCGCACGCCGATCTCGGCTAAGCTGGTCGCCAACCTGATCACCGTCTCGGGGGCAGACCGGGTGCTGACGCTTGACCTGCATGCGGGCCAGATCCAGGGGTTTTTCGACATCCCGCTGGATAACCTCTATTCGGCGCCGGATTTCACCACCGATATCCAGCGGCGCTTCAATTCCGAGGATCTGCTGGTCGTTTCACCCGATATCGGCGGCGTGTTCCGCGCCCGCTCCATCGCCAAGCGGCTGGGCAGCGATCTCGCCATCATCGACAAGCGGCGGGAGAGCGCCGGCGTTTCCGAGGTGATGCACGTCATCGGCGATGTCGGTGGGCGGCGCTGCATCCTGATCGATGATATCGTCGATTCCGCCGGCACACTCTGCAACGCCGCCCGCGCTTTGATGGACGAGGGGGCGGCTTCCGTCGCGGCCTACGCCACCCACGGCGTGCTGTCCGGCGGCGCGGTGGCGCGGGTGTCGGCGTCGCCGATCGACAAGTTGATCATCACCGACAGCATTCCGGCGACGGAGGCGGTGCGCATCTCGCACAACATCGAGCAGCTGTCGATCGCGCCGCTGATGGCGGAGGCGATGAAGCGGATCAGTGACGAGGCATCAGTCTCCAGCCTGTTTGATTGACGTGGCGCGAGGCCTGATGGCGTTCGGTCGTTTTGGCCGTGGCGTGGTGGCCGGGGGCGACGCGCCTTGAGAAAGAGGAGTTGAGTGAATGGCAGACGTGGTTTCCCTGGCGGCTGAGGTGCGCAGCCGCGCCGGCAAAGGGGGTGCGCGCGAGCAGCGGCGGGCCGGCCGGATCCCGGCCGTGATCTACGGAGAAAAGCAGGACCCGCTGATGATCGCGCTGGATGGCGCGGACATGCTCAAGCAGCTGCGGCGGCCGGGGTTCATGACGCACGTCTTCGAGATTGACCTCAAGGGTCGCAAGGAGCGGGTGTTGCCGCGCGAGGTCCAGCACGACCCCGTCTCAGGCAAGCCGCTGCATATCGACTTCCTGCGGTTCAGCGCGTCGACCAAGATCAATGTGGATGTCGAGGTGCGGTTCGAGAACGAAGATCGCTCTCCGGGGCTGAAGCGGGGCGGCGTGCTCAATGTCGTCCGTCACACCATCGAGCTGATCTGCAAGCCGGACGCCATTCCGGAATACGTCCGCGTCGATCTCACCGGGCTGGAAATGGGTGACGTCCTCCACCTCGACGCGCTGACGTTGCCGCCGGGCGTTGAAATCGGCGAGGATAACCCGAAGGCGACCATTGCCAGTGTGGCTGCTCCGTCAACCGGAGAGGCGGCCGAGCCGGTCGCCGATGAAGAGGCGGAAACGGCAGAGAAGACAGCCTAGGCCGGTTTCCGCGCGCGGGCCTGCAGAACCGGGGGCCTTGTGTCGGGAGAGCGGTTTTTGCTGGTCGGGCTCGGCAATCCCGGCAGGGAGTATGCGGGGCACCGGCACAACGTCGGCTACAGGGCGCTGGACGCCATCGCCCGGCGTGAAGGGCTGGTCTGGCGCCCGTCGCGGTTCCAGGGGGAGACGGCTGCCGGCCGCCTTGGCGACTGCGAAACCCTGCTGCTGAAGCCGACGACCTACATGAATGACAGCGGCCGCTCGGTCGCCGCCGCGGCGCGCTTCTACAAGGTTCCGGTCGAGGAGGTCTTTGTCTTCCACGACGAACTCGATCTTCCGGCCGGGAAAATCCGCGTCAAGCAGGGCGGCGGCGCCGCCGGCCACAACGGCCTGCGCAGCATCGACGCGCTGTTCGGCAATGCCTACTGGCGGGTCCGGCTTGGCATCGGCCATCCCGGCGACAGGCGCCGGGTGCTGGGTCACGTCCTGGATGACTTCGACGAGGCGGATCGGCAATGGCTTGATCCTCTGTTGTCGGCGGTCGCCGAGAATGCGGGGCTGCTGGTGCAGGACCCGCCGGCGTTTGCCAGCCGCGTGGCGCTGGCACTGGCCCCCCCGAAACCGAAGCCCAAGCCGAAGCCGACGCCGAAGCGTGTGCCCTCACCCCGGCCCTCTCCCGAGGGAGAGGGAGACTCCGCGGGAGAGGGGGTGAGGGACAGCCTTCCACTGAAGGACGAGTGAATGGGCTTCAACTGTGGGATCGTCGGGCTGCCGAATGTCGGCAAGTCCACGCTGTTCAACGCGCTGACCGCCAGCGCCGCAGCGGCGGCCGCGAACTTTCCCTTCTGCACCATCGAGCCCAATGTCGGCCGCGTCGTCGTGCCCGACGAGCGTTTGGCGCGCATTGCGGCGATTGCCAGGTCGGCCAAGGTCATTCCGACGCAACTGGAGTTCGTCGATATCGCCGGTCTGGTCGCCGGCGCCAGTCGCGGCGAGGGCCTCGGCAACCAGTTCCTCGGCCATATCCGCGAGGTCGATGCGATCTTGCACCTGCTGCGATGTTTCGACGATCCGGACGTGGTGCACGTCGCCGGCAGCGTCGATCCGTTGCGCGACGCCGAGATCATCGACACCGAACTGATGCTGGCCGACCTCGACAGCCTGGAACGACGCCTCAATGGTCTCGTCAAGCGCGCCCGCGGTGGCGACAAGGACGCAAAGGACACGCTCGTCGTCGCCGAACGGGCGGCGGCCGTGCTCCGCGAGGGGCGCCCGGCGCGGGTCGTCCCGCTCGCCGCGGAGGAAGAACGGGCGTTCAACGGTCTGCAGTTGCTGACCGCGAAGCCGGTTCTCTACGTCTGCAACGTCGAAGAAGGGGACGCGGCCGGCGGCAACGCCGCTACGGCGCGTGTCCAAGCCCGCGCCGCGTCGGAAGGGGCGGCGGCGGTGGTCATCTCGGCCCGCATCGAAGCGGAGGTGGCGGA
>DAIQPV010000190.1:0-6610 GCA_036787145.1 Rhodospirillales bacterium | reverse complement strand
AAGAAATCTTCGCCCGACTCATCGCCGCCCTGGCCGATGAAGGCGTGGTGCTGCGCGTGGACGAAGGCGTACAGGTCGAAGCCCCCCTGCAGCTGGTGTTCGCCAGCGTGGCCGGCGACACCGACCTGGCCTTGGGCTACGGCGTAGACCTCACCGTCGGCGCCCAGCAGCGGGGTGACCAGCAAGGTGCCGCCGAGCAGGCTCTGCGCGTCTCCCAACGCGGAGACGTTGACGTCGAGGCGGCCGCCGTGGCGGGCAAAGGGCGGCAGCGATGCGGTGACCATGACCGCCGCCACGTTCTTCGACACCGTCCCCTTGTCGGTTGGCTTGACGCCGAGGCGGTTCAGCATCGACTGCAGGCTCTGCTTGGTGAAACTGCCGTCCTTCATCTTGTCGCCGGTGCCGTTGAGGCCGACGACCAGGCCGTAACCCACCAGCTGGTTCTCGCGCACACCCTCGACATCGACCAGGTCCTTGATCCGCGAGGACGCGGCATCAGCGGTGGGGCACACCAGCAGCAGGGCGAGAATGGCGATCAGGAGACGCATGCGTCGGTGTCCTTTTCCACACATTCCGATAATGCGAACCGCGTGCCACCTCGCATGACGGTGCCAAGGCATTGTAAAACATCTAAAAACGTCGGTCCCGTAAGCTTGGCGCCAGTGATGGCCCGGCAGGGACGAACCTGCGGCGGCAGAATTTGCCGCCTGTCGCAGGCCCGATGTTGGCGCGATGGCGCACGGTCGGCGCGCCCCGCTCCACCACAGGCGAAGCCTGACGGCCTGGCCTGTGGCTGATGTGGGGCAGCTTCCCGGCCTGGGGGCTGAACACCACCCACGCTTTCGCGTTGTTCCCAGCCGATCGGGGCAACGGCCGGCAAGGGAGTCATCACGGCTGCGGTCAAACCGCGTTGAGTGTCGCGGGCGAAGTCGATGCGCCGGCTGCGCCCGACGTGGCGAGCAGCCCCGCCGCGATATTGCGATTGATGTCGACCAGGGCGCGGATGGGCTCTGCGGAAGGACTGGCCAGCAGTTCCAGCGAACGCTTGAAGACGAACACCGCGAGGCTGGCGATGTTGTTGCGGAGTGGCAGCGGCAGTGGGCCGGCGTCGTTCGCCATCTCGGCAGCGAAAATGGTCCACAGCTTTCGATTGTAGATGATCGCCGGCTCAAGTTCTCCATACAACTCGGGCGACCAACGCCGGCGCACCTCGTCGAGGCGCTGGGCAGCCTGCAACAGGACATCGCCTTCGAGGCGGCGTTGATCGATGAGGCCGCGGCCTCCACGGCTGTAGGCGCCGACGGCGCGGCGATAGGGATCGGTCATCGGATTGGTCTTTTTCTCCATGGCCGGACGCGTGAGCGCGTCCTCGATGCGGCCATGCTATCGCCCGACAATGAGGGATCGGTTAATGGAGGCAAAGTGGAGGGCGCTCATGAAAAAGCCGGCGGCACTGGGGGCGCCGCCGGCCTGTTGGCAAGACCGGTAAGCCCGTGCCGGACTAGCGGAGCAGGGACAGCACGCTCTGCTGCGCCTGCGAAGCCAGCGACAGGGCCTGGACCGCCAGCTGCTGGCGGGTCTGCAGGGCCAGCATCGTGGCCCCCTCTTCGTTCGGATCGGCCACGGTTAGCTTGTCCGAGCCTTCCTGCAGGGTGTTGATGGTCTGCTTGGTGAAATCCTGCCGGTTCTGGATCACGTTCAGGTCGTTCGCCAGGCTGGACGAGAATGTCCGCAGGGTTGCCGTCGCACCGCGCAGCTCGGTCAAAGAGCTGTCGACCGAAGCAGCATTGGAGAAGTTCGCCGCATTCACGCCGAGGCCGGCCGAGCTCAAGACCTCGCCCTTGGTGCTGATCGACGTCGAACGATCCTCGTTGAACACGGTCAGCAGGGTGTCGCCGTTCAGCAGGTTGGTGCCGCGGTAGCCGGCGTCCTTGACGACGCCATCGATCTGGTCGCGGATCTTGTTGTAGTCGGACTCGTATTTGGCGAGATCGGCGGCGGCCGAACCCAGCTTGATCGATTCGATCATCGTGGCGTTTTCGCCTGCGCCCCCGGCGGTGGCGGTCAGGGCGGAGGCGACGCCGAAGCCGAACCGCGCGGTCATGCCATCGGTCGTCGTCTCGTCGTAAATGCCGAATTCGACCGTCTGCACCTTTGCGTCCGTCGAGCGGATGTTGATTTTGCCGGTCGTGCCGTCAAAGTTGGCGGCCAGGGTTCCGTCGAAATCCGTGTTGATCTTATCGACCAGCCCCTGAATCGTCAGGCCGCTGATGTTGTAGGTTTTTTGGGTTCCGCCGTTGACGCCAACCTTAATCGCATCAGCCGCATCAACAGTGCCGGTGATCAGGTTGGTTGTCGCCGAGGCGTTATTGAAGAGGCTTGACAGCGCATCGCTTGCTTGCGCCAGCGTGTTGGAAGCGCTGAAGAGCGCGCTCGAGGTCAGCGATGCTTCCGCTTTGGCGCTCACCATCACGTCGTAGTTCTGGACGGCGCCGGTCAGCGTGCCGTTCGCCACTCGCTCGGCACTGTCGCCGAAGCCGAGAGCCTGAGCGAAGGCCAGGTCTTCCGCCGTGGTCGGCGTACCCGTGTCGCCGGTGAACTTCAGGGAGAAGTTGCCGCCGTCAAGCGCCTTGATCTCCAGCTTGCCGGCGTCATTGATCTTCGCCTCGATCGCCGGGCTGGACAGCGACGCGTTCAGGTCGTTGATCTTGGTGACCAGTTGATCCGTCGAATCGCCCGCGGCAATGGCGACGGTCTGGGCGTTGATGACGGTCGTGCCGTCCTTATCGACCACGGTGAACGTCAGCTGGCTGGTGGAGGAGATGCCGGGCTTCGTCGTCAGATCTTGGACGCCCTTCAAATCCACCGTGCCGTTGACCTTCGCCTCCTGCGCGCCCTTAGCCAGCGCATCGCGTGCCTGGCCGGCAATGGCGTTGGCCTGATCGACGAGCTTGGAAAGGCTGGCAACACCGGTGGAGGCCTGGTTGACGCTGGAAATGCTCTGGCCCATGGCGTCCAGCAGCTTGTTAAGGTCGCCGGCACGGTCGGTCAGGGATTTCGCTGCGAAGAACGCCGTCGCGTCATCGAGCGGGCTGTTCACCTTCTTGCCGGTCGACAGGTTCAGCTGGGTCTTGTCCATCGCCGCGTTGGTGTTCTGCAGGGACAGCAGGTTGGCGCGGATGGAGGCGCTCATGACGGTACTGGACATGGGGTACGTGCTCCGATTCTGGACGTTGCAAACGCGGAATGTTCGTTCCGATCAACGCAACCATACCGCTAAGAGCGAAGCATTTACAACTTAATAGTTTATAACTAAATTGTATACAACTCTAAATAAATAAGAGACTTCAGGAACGCGCGAAGATGCTGTGCTCGTGGGAAAACAGCTCGCGGGCCTTCTTCAGTGCTTCGTACAGCCGTCCCGCTGCGACGGACCTGCGCACGGCGGCCGCGAGGGGTGCGGCGCTTGGCGCCGCCTCCAGGTAGGCATCGAGAAGCCCGTTGAATTGCTCCATGTGGCGGGCTCGGCTGTCGGGAAACACGTAGGCGCACTGAAGCGCGAAATAGATTCGCCGCGCCGGGGTCATGGCATCCTCCGGCTGCAGGACATCGTCGTCCCGGAGGATGGAGGCCTCGTTCTTGACGGCAATCGAGATGGCGCGGCCGCTGACGTTCTCGAGCACCGCGCCGTTGATGATGACGCGTCCGTCTTTTCTCAGGTGAATAACCAAAGCCATGTGAGGAGCTCCTCGTCATGGGCTGCAGCGCCACGACAATCCACAAGCGTGAGTTGTCTCACTCTTTGGTTAAGGAGACGCGAAGATTGGGGAGGGGCGAAATGGCCCGTCCTCCCGGCAGAAATTGCCGGATGTGCGCCTGGGGTCGTCGAATTCCGTCATCTAAAGTCAACGATTACAATTTGTTACGTGGACCAGCCGGACTGGTCCGCACCTTGCTGGACACACGGCGACTACCGCATGGAGGCCGCTTGCCGTGAGTTCGCCGATGCTTGTCGCCAATTCAGCTAACCGCGTCATGCCGCTGCCCGGTGACCTGCGTTGCCCCTCCCAGGCGGGCGATGCCGACGGGGTCGGCCCGGCATTCGCAGAATTCCTGCGCTCAAACGAGCCGGCCGTCGGCCCGCGCCCCGGCCGTTCGGAGATCGCGTTCCCGGATCAGCGGGAGGGTCATGCGGAACCCCCGCGTCGAACCGACCCGTCACGATCATCGCCATCGCGTCCTCGCCCGGTGTCCGCAGAGTCACCGCCGGAGGCTGCGACGGCCAACGCGGAGCAGGCCGTTGCGCCTTCCAGGGAGCCGGAAAAGCCGTCGTCCTCTGGAACGTCCCAGTCCAAGGAAGACAGCCCGGACGATGTCGAGGAAGTCCCTGCGGGGGAAACCGCCGCGGCCGAACAGATAGCCCAGCTCCCCGGGGATCAACTGCCCGCACTCGTCCCGGACGCTCCCGTCAGGCTCCAGGCTGCCGATCCGGCTGCGCTCCCTTCTGACGCAACCCCGGCGCCGGCGTCGTCCGTGCAAGGCGATGGAGCCGGGGCCGCGCCGCCGGCGGCGCCTGCGCACGCGGACGCCATGCCCCCGCGCGTGCCGGCGGCCGTGAGTCAGCTGGCGGATCCTGTTGTCTCGATCTCACCACCAGTCGCCGGGCTTGAGATCCTGGACAGCAACCCGGCGGACCTGCCGGCCGCCGCGCCGGTCGCGACAGCGACGGCCGACGCCGCGCCGATCCTGTCGGCCGCATCCGTCGTCGCCAGCCAGGCCCAGCCAGCGGCCGGCGTCCCTGGCCCCTCGTCGCCGACCGTCGGGCCGTTTGATCGGGCGGCCGGCGCTGAAGCAGGAGCGCCAATGGCAATCTGTGCCGCCGGCGACACCAGCGAAGCCGGAGACGGAGCCGGTGACACCGGCAATCCGGCCGACGGCGGCGAGGGTGATCGATCTGGCTCGGCACCTGCCGCCGCCGCCCCGACGGCGATGGCTGCCGGGCGGAGCGGGTCCGTGCGCAGCGAAGGTGCGACGGTGCATCCGGTGGCCACGCAACTGGCCGCTCCGGTGGTCCGTGCCGCAAAAGCCGGCGTGCAGAGGGTGGAGATTGCCCTCGAACCGGCTGCCCTGGGCCGAGTCGACGTCCGGCTCGACTTTTCCGCCGATGGCCGCGTGAGCGCATTCTTTGTCGCCGAAAATCGGACGGCACTGGACGCACTGAGGGCGGACGCGCAGACGCTGACGCGCGCCCTCGCCGACGCCGGCGTGGACACCGGGAGCCTCAATTTCGGCCTGCGCCAGGGTGCGCAGAACAACGACGGCGGAAGCTATCCGTCGCCCTCCGGTCGCGCGAGCGCGGAATCGTCGGCTGTCGGCCCGCAACCCTCGATCGTCGCAGCCGCTGCCAGCGGCCCTTATGCCAGTTCCACCGGCCGCCTCGACATCCGCGCCTGATCCGTTTTGCTAGGAGAAAACCAATGCTGCTCGGCACGTCATCCGCAACGACCGCTGCCACGACCACCGCTGCCACAACCGGTCAAGCGGCTTCTGACCAGAACAAGCTGTCGGGGGATCTCAACCGCTTCCTGACGCTGCTCGTCACGCAGCTCCAGAATCAGGATCCCCTCGAGCCCCTGGATGCCAATCAGTTCACCTCCCAGCTTGTCCAGTTTGCCTCCGTGGAGCAGCAGATCAATCAGAACGCCAATCTGGAAAAGCTCCTGGCGGCGCAGTCCAGCAGCGGTCTCGCGTCGTCGATCGGCTACCTCGGGACCACCGTGGAGGGGAGCGGGAAGGCGCTACCCCTGCAGGACGGGTCAGCGCAGGCCACGTACACCCTCGGTCGGTCGGCTGCGGACGCGGTTGCCATCGTCCGCGACCCGGACGGCAAGACCGTGTATTCGGGGAAGATTGACGGCACCGCCGGCAAGCACGTCTTCCAGTGGGATGGCGTCGCCAGCGACGGACGGACGGTTTCCGACGGCACTTATAGCCTGGAAATCGTTGCGAAGTCACGGACCGGCACGGCCATTCCGGCGACGCAGAGCTGGTTCGGCAAGGTCACCGGCGTCGGCGGCGGTTCCGGCGGCACGCAGCTCAACATCGGCGACGACGGTGTTCTGCTCGCCGATGTGCTGTCGGTCAGCGAAGCCGCGACCAGCCGCTCCGCCGACACCCAGTAGCCGCAACAACAGAGTGGCAGCCGGTCGCCCTTCCTTCATCCAGTATTTCCTCAGGAGACAAGCACCATGAGCCTCTTCGGCGCGATGAATGCCGGCGTTGCCGGCCTAGCAGCGCAGTCAAGCGCGATGGCGGCCATTTCGGACAACATCACCAACGTCAATACGATCGGTTACAAGGGCACAAAGATCGATTTCCAGACCCTGGTCACCCGTCAGTCTTCGAACGCGCGCTATTCATCCGGCGGCGTGCAGTCACGCCCGCATAATGAGATCGCGGTGCAGGGCTTGTTGCAGGCTTCGGCATCGAGCACGGATCTCGCGATCTCCGGCGACGGCTTCTTCCTCGTCAACGAGGCGGCGCAGCCGGGCTCGTCCGACCAGTACCTGTTCAGCCGCGCGGGCTCGTTTTACGCCGACGACCTGGGCTT
>DAIQPV010000189.1:0-6628 GCA_036787145.1 Rhodospirillales bacterium | reverse complement strand
GAGCAGAAGCGACGCGCCGGAAACGACACCGAGGCCGGAGACAAGCAGCATCAGCACCCGGTCGGAGCGCCGCGCGGAACCGGAGGCCGCCCCTCGGTCCTGCAAGGCAGCGCAGATCACGTCCACCCGGGTTTGCAGGACATCGATCGCATCGACCAGCGTGGACAACTGCTCGCGCCACATCTGGCTGTCGGCCGCGGCGCCGGTGTCCCGCACCGCGGCGTGAGCGGCCGCCCCGGCGGCGACGGCATCGCGCAGGTCCGCGCGAAAGCGCCCGAAGCCCTGCGTCACGGATTTCTCGAGGGCGACGATGGCACTCAGCACCGCTTCGGCATCGCTCCCAGGCCGGGCCGGCTGCGCGGCGCCTTCTGCCGTCTCGCCTCCCTTCGCTAAAGCCCGACGTGTGCGATTGACCAGCGCGACCCACGCCTCGCCGGCCCGCGGACGGGCGTGGGCAGTGAGCCGCGTTTTCTGCTCGTTGCTCAGCGTGCTGTCGAGAGCCGCCTCGAAGGCATGACTCCCTTCGGACAGGCCGGCCTTGGCGAGATCCCCGCGGTAGCGATCGGCGCGCACCGCCGCCAGCGTCTCGTCCCCTACCCGGATTTCAACCTCGACGGGATCGTTGGGACGGGCGCGGCACCAGGCCCAGCCGATGACGCGGCGATCCTGGACGTCCTCGATATAGCCCTCGACCGGGCCGGAAGGTGCGAGTGCCGTCGCCGCGGGGCGGTTGGACGCAGGCTGCGTGGCACCCGGACCAGCGGCATCGGGTCGGTCCGTGCCCGGCTCGGAAGGCGTTTGAAGCTGCTCGACCGTCGTCCCGCTCACCGCTGCGCCGACTGTCAAGATCCGACCGTCTGCAAACCCGCGCGTTGCGTGGGCTGCTGGGCCGGCGAAAGCACCGCGTGAAGATCGTGTGCAGAGAGAGACTTCGGGCTGTATTCCTCGATTTTCCCGCTGCCGATGAGGTCTTCGAGCTGGTCCAGCGACTCGCCGATCCGATCGAAGGGGATCTGGAAGCAGTCGTAAAGCGAGTACCGCCACCACTGCAGCGCCTGCAGGCGCTCGATGGTCTTCTCGTCGAAGCGGAAACGCTTGATCGTTGCCGGCATGCCGGCAACGATGGCGTAGGGAGGCACGTCCTTGACGACGACCGATCGCGCGCCGACGATGCACCCGGTGCCCAGGGTGACGCCCGAGCGGATGAAGGCGCCCTGGCCGATCCACACGTCGTGACCCAGCGTCGTGACCGGCCGGCTCTGCTTGAAGTGCTTGACATTGGCGCGGATGAAATCGACGCGATCGGGCCGGCAGAACTCGTCCCAGCCATGCACCACCGGATAATGGGCGATGCGAGAGCAGGTCAGCCAGTCGGTCGGATGCTCATAGGCACCGATGTGGACTTCCGGGGCGATGGCGCAGTAGCGCCCGATCTTCACGCCGCCGATGCGGCCGCCGCTGATCGAGGTGAACGCGCCCACCTGCAGCAGCGTCGGGTTTTCCACCTGCGCCAGGATGGCCACCGGCGGCTCAAAGAACGACTCGCTGTCGAGTTGGTGACCGCTGACCATCGTTGGCATTTTGCAGCCTAGCGGCAGCAGCTTCTCTGAAAAGCGACCCGTAAACGGGATTGCGACAAAGGTCATTGTGGAGCCGTCCTCCGCTGTCTGGGCCGCTGTCTGTGCTGGATCCGGACGCCCGACAAGGAGCCTGCGTCGAGCGGACAAGTGCCGATCCTGCCCGCTGATCCTAGCAACCATTGGTTAACGGTTCGCGAACGCCCGCTCCGTTGCCGGCCCAGGCTGTGCGAAAACCCCGGTCGAACAGCGCGGGGGCAGGTCGGGATGCGGGTCCGTCGCCTATTGATTTGGAAAGTGCTCGGTGTGAGTTTCGGCGGTGCGCCCGATGTACAGCGCGCGGCGGCCGGAGAAAGAGACGATATAGCCGGCGCAGCCGGCTAGCACCGCCTTCTCACAAAAGCCCCTGTAGGTGTAACCGGGGACCTGTTGCTGTGCTTCCCGGATCGCGGCCTGCATGCGCTCTGGGTCGAGCGACGGTGCGATCGAAGCATCGACCCGGTGGGCGGGTAGCTCGATGCTCTCGCCGTCTCGCAGGTAGTAGGTTGCGGCCGCCCGCCGGAAGTCGATCGCATAGGCTTCGAACCCGACTTCCATCAACGTTCCCACGATTTGTGGAAAGGTCATGGTGTTTGCCTCTGCTGCCTCAAGGCAGGCCAGGGCAGTGGATTTCTGGTGTTCGTTCATAGCGGCTTCTCTATCGGCGGGCTGGATCGGGTTTATTCGATCGGGATTGCGGTCATGTTGCCGCGTTGGGCCAGGCTCTTCAGGAGACGTCCCAGCGTCTCTCGGTCATCGGTGGTGAGACAGTCAAAGAACTCGGCATCATTGCGGTCGGCGAGCGCGGCCAAATCCGGCACGAGGGCATTGCCGCGATCCGTCAAGGCGAGTGTTTGGGCGCGGCCGTCCTCCACGCTTGCCTCGCGGATGATCAGCGACTTCGCGATCAGTCGGTCCGCGAGCTTGGTAATCGCTCCCCTCGTCATACCCATCTCGTCAGCGAGCCGGCTGGGGGCCATCGGCTCCTTACCATAGAGCGCGCGCATCACGCACCATTCGGCCACCGTCACCTCCCTGTCGGCCAATTTGACCGCGAAGGCATGGGACACATGGTTGGAGACCTTACGTAGCCAGAAGCCGATATGCGCAGTGAGGTCCGAGACAGGTTGGGCCGGAGACATAGCACCCTCTTTGGTTGACATTGAAACTACATCCATATAATTTCCTAGTCAACTAAATGCGTCGCGGGTCCGGCCATCCGCGCCTCAGAGTTTCCGCACAGCCTGGGCATTAACGCCCCGGTAAGCCGGCTGTGCTGAAATCGTCGGGTCATGAGGGCTCCTTTCCGCCTGCTCCCGGCCCTTCTCCTGTGCTGCGGGGCAATCGAAGCCTCGGCGGCGCGGTATGTGGTCGCCGGCAACGCCGAGACCGTCTTCGCGTGGGAATCCCAGCGATGCGATGTCCAGGACATTCCCGACGCGCCGGCCCGGGCCTTTCGCGACGCCGCCGGAACCGTTCATCTGTTCGCTCCGCATTTTGTCAATCGCGCGCTGACCGGTGCCCGTCTGGATACGGTGACGCCCAACTGCCGCGTCGCCTTCGCAGCCAGCGGCAACGACGATCCGGCGGCCTTCGACGATCGACTCTGGCTGAACTCGTTTGCGACGACCAACGGAACGGTGATCCATGCCTTGGCCCACGCCGAATATCATGGCCATCGGCGACCCGGATGTGTGGGCGGCCGGTACATGGACTGCTGGTGGAACGCCGTCGTCCAGCTCGTCTCGCGCGACGGCGGCGCCAGCTTCCGGCGAGAGGGCCGCGACGGTGCCGTGGTTGCTGCGCCCGCCTATGCGTATGATGGCAGGCAGGGACGTCCCACCGGATACTTCAGCCCGAGCAATATCGTTGAGTTGGGAGGCGATCGTTACGTCTTCATCTTCGCTGCGGCGCAGGGACTGCAGCGGCGGGGCGCCTGCCTGCTGCGGACCGACCGGATCGCCGAGCCGGGGCGCTGGCGCGCCTGGGATGGCAACGACTTCACCGTGCGCCTGATCGGCGCCACTGCCGGGGCGGGGCAACCGCCGCAGGACCGCGTCTGCGCGCCGCTGGCCGGCATTCCATCAACGCTGACCAGCGTGACGCAGCAGCCGGACGGCGGCTTCACCGGCCTGTTCGCCGCGTCGCGCTCCTTGGTTTCGGAAGGTTCCGCCGTGACCGGCATCTACGTCATCCGCTCAACGGATCTGCTGCACTGGAGCGAGGCGAGCCTGCTGCTCGCCGTGCCGATGATGTTCGATTTTCCCTGCGATGCTCCGTCGGTCTACGCCTATCCGTCGCTGCTCGATCCCGACAGCCCGTCGCCCACGTTCGCCACCACCGGCACCCATCCATACCTCTATCTGACGCGCTTCAACGTGCGCGACTGCAAGCTTGGCATGAACCGCGACCTGGTGCGCTTTCCCGTCGTCCTCCAGCAGGAACCGGGGTCGACCGGAGCCGATCGGTAGCCCGGCGAAGACGTGGTTACACCGCCTGCGGAAGGGCAGCCTGCGGGGTGATCCAAGCCGGGTCCGTCAAGGGATGTTCGGCCTGCTTGAGCCGGGCCCGGTCGCCGCGCTTCTCGGCTACCGAAGCGAGGGCCTGGTGCACCACCGCCCATTTCGGGCATTCTTCCCCGACCGCCCTCAGTACCGTTTCCGCTTCGGCCAGTTCCCCTGCATCCAGCAGGGCGCGACCATAGCGCAGCCGGTAGAGCGGGCTCTCCGGCGTCATCCGGGCGGCGGCGCGGTGCGCCTCCACCGCATCGCGCAGCCGGCCGGCGGCGGTCGCCGCCCTTCCCAGGAGGTCATAGGCCAGGCCAAGATGGGGCGCCGCAAGCAGCGCGCCGCGTGACGCTCCCATCGCCCGCAGCGGCTCGCCGGCCAACAGCAGCTCCTGCGCGGCCATCGCGCTTTCGATGGCCTCCCCGTCTTCGAGGATCCGGCCGCGCTGTGGAAAGTCTTCGCGGGTCCGGTCGTGGTGGACGAAGTCATCGATCATCGCCTGCAGCAGGCCGCGTTCGGAGAACCAGCGCGCGATTTCGTGGCCGCCTCCCTGCACCGAGTAGAGGTCAGAACCTGGTAAATCCCGAAGACGCCACGCCGCATGAACGTCGTGCAGCTCCGCTTCGCCGAAGTACAGCGCGACGCGGGTTCGTGGCGCCGCCTGGAGCAGCGGCAGCACGTCGAGGTGTTCCGGCAGCGCCCTCCGCCGCAGGGCGAAGCTGCTCCGGCTGCCCGGCAGCAGCAGGCGGGTCTCCGGCGAAAAGGCCAGGACGCGATCGGCCTGCAGCAGCGCGCCGAACAGGAGTGCTGCGTAGCCGCCCATGGAGATGCCGAGGGTCACAACCGCCCGTGGCTGCACCGCCTCGATGATCCGCCGCAGGCCGGCGACGGTGGCGTCCATGCCGTCGCCGAGCCCGGGCACGCCCTCGGCGTAGTAGCTCCTCGGCGCGGTATTCATCAGCACGCTGCTGGCGCCGATCTTCGTCGCCGTCTGCTGCAGCGAAAACCGGCCCACCGGCTCCTCCAGATGGGAAAACACCAGCAGCAGCACGTCGCGGTCGTCGCGAAGCTGCAGGCGGAAATACTCTGTCTGCGTCAGCCCCAGCTCTGAGAGTTGCATTGCTTGCCCTTCGGTGTGATGACTGCCCAAGCAGGGGCGCGGTTCGGGCTTAAAGCGTACAACAGACCGCCTTCGCGCGATGTGACAGGCGAGGAGCATGGGATGGAAGCGACACCCGGCGAAACGGGCTTGGGCCGCAGATGACGACCGGGTTGCCGCTGCAGAGCGGCTTCCTGACTGTGGAGGGAACCCGGCTGGAATGGCGGAGGGTGACGCCGCCTGGGCCGCGGTCTGGGGCGCCGACCCTGGTGCTGCTGCACGAGGGGCTGGGCTGTGCGGCGATGTGGAAGGATTTCCCGGAAGCCCTGGCTCTGGCCACCGGTTGCCCTGTCTTTCTGTGGAGCCGGCGCGGCTTCGGGCGTTCCGATCCCATCACCCTCCCCCGCCCGCTCGACTACCTCGAACAGGAGCCGCGGCTGGTGGACCAGGTTCTCGCGGAAGCCAATATTAACCAGTGCGTTCTGGTCGGCCACTCGGACGGCGGCACCATCGCGTTGCTCGCGGCCGGCGGAGAGGCCGCCTCGAAAATTGTCGGGGTCGCGACCATGGCGGCGCACGTCTTCGTCGAGGATGTCACCATCGACGGCATTCGCGAGACGAAACGCGCCTGGGACCAGGGCGACCTGCGCCGTCGCCTCGCCCGCTGGCACGGCGACAACGTAGACGGCGCTTTCCGTGGCTGGTGCGATACCTGGCTCGATCCCGGATTCCGCGCCTGGAACATCGAGGCGGCGCTGAGCGCGGTGCGCGCGCCGGTCCTGGTGATGCAAGGGGCGGACGACCAGTACGGCACGCCGGCGCAGGTGGAGGCGATCGCGCGCGGCGTCTGCGGGCCGGCGCGAGCGATGCTGATCCCCGGCGCCGGGCACGCCCCCCACATCGATGCCCCCGAAGCGGTGATCGAGGCGATCCGTTTCTTCCTGGCGGCGTTGCCCTGTGCGGCGCCGGCCGGAGTGCCGGAGTGAATCCAAACCTCGCCGCCGAGTTTGCAGCGCTGGGCGAGCGCATCTGGCTGAACTGCGCCCATCAGGCGCCCCTGCCGGCTTGCGCGCGGGCGGCCGCCGAGGAAGCCGTGCGCTGGAAGGCCGAACCCTGGGAGTTGACGACGGAGCGCTTCTCCGGCGTCCCGTTCCGCCTGAAACGCGCCCTGGGCCGCCTGATCGGGGTGCCGGCCGAAGAGATCATCCTGGCCAACAGCGCCTCCTATGGGCTGCACCTGATCGCCAACGGCTTTCCGTTCGCCGCCGGTGACGAGGTGCTGGTGATGCGCGGCGACTTTCCCTCGGACATCCTGCCGTGGCTGGGACTGGAGCCGCGCGGCGTCTTCACCCGTCAGCTCGCGCCGCGCAGCGGCCGGGTTCTGCAGGTGGAGGATGTCCGGGCCG
>DAIQPV010000188.1:0-6648 GCA_036787145.1 Rhodospirillales bacterium | reverse complement strand
GACACCAGCGTCGTCATTCGCGGGCGGACCGTCGTGACCCGCACCAGAACGCAAAGCGCATACGTCCGCGCGATCGACCATTTCGATCTCGTCTTCGGCGTCGGTCCGGCCGGCACGGGTAAGACCTACCTGGCGGTGGCAAAGGCGGTCGAGCGTCTGGTCAACGGCCAAGTTGACCGGATAATCCTGTCCCGGCCGGCCGTCGAAGCCGGGGAACAGCTCGGCTTTCTTCCCGGGAATATGCGAGAGAAGGTCGACCCTTATCTCAGACCACTTTACGACGCATTGTACGATATGCTGCCTGCACCGCAGGTGATCCGACGCCTGGAGAGCGGCGAGATCGAAGTGGCACCGCTTGCCTTCATGCGCGGGCGCACACTCTCAAATGCGTTCGTCATTCTCGACGAGGCGCAAAATACCACCGCCGTGCAGATGAAAATGTTTCTCACCCGGCTTGGCGAGAACGCCCAGATGGTGATCACGGGCGATCTGAGCCAGGTGGACTTACCAAAGGGGACCCGTTCCGGGCTGCGACAAGCACTGGAGATCCTGGATGGCGTCAGCGGGATCGGTTTCATTGAGTTCGACGATGCGGACGTCGTCCGACATCCATTGGTGACGCGCATTGTTCGCGCTTACGATAAGGCGGAGAACCGCATGCAGGTCGGCGCCGAATACGAGAAGGAGCGACGCGAACGTGGCCGCCGGTCCACTTGAACTGGATGTGCTGATTGACGAACAGGGGTGGGAAAAAGCACTGCCCGACGTCGGGGGGCGCTGCCGCGAGGCCGCGCGGGCAGCCTGGCAGGAGTCCGCACCGCATCAACGGGGCCTGCTGCACGAAGCTGCGGGCGCGTGCCTGCTGCTGACCTCGGATGAGCGGATCCGCGCCCTAAATCGCCAGTTCCGCGGTCTTGACGAACCGACGGATGTGCTTTCGTTTCCAGCGGTGGAGGCTGACGTTCTTGCCGCCGCAGGTGCGGAGGGCCCGCCGCCAGAGTTGGGGGATATCGTGATCGCTTTGCAAACAACGCTGGCCGATGCCACGCGCTAGGGAAGGCCGGTTGGTGACCACCTGAGCCATCTGGTCATCCACGGTATGCTGCATCTGCTCGGCCATGACCATCAGAGGGACGCGGAGGCCGAAGCAATGGAGGCGCTGGAGGCACGCATCCTGGCCGGTCTCGGCATTCCCGACCCCTACGCTCCTTTGGATCAAACCTGAACATGACCCAGGACGAATTCGCCTCTTCGGTAGACGACAGCCCTAGTCGATGGCCGGCGCGGCCGGCCAACAGTCGTACCGATCCCGCGCTGGGTCGACTTATCCGCACTGCTCTGCGACGCGTGGGTTTATTGCGCAACGGTGACGCGTCAATGCGGGAGGCCATCGACGAACTCATCGAAACCGGCAACGACAGCGAAGACGTTCTCGGAGAAGACGAGCGGACGCTGCTGGCGAATATCCTCGACCTGCGCGGCCGTCCGATTGAGGACGTGATGGTGCCGCGCGTCGACATCCTTGGTGTCGCGAGCGATTCGACACTCGCGGAGGTCATCGAGGCGATGATCCGCAGCGGCCACTCCCGCCTTCCCGTGTATCGCGAGACCCTCGACGATGCCATAGGCATGATTCATATCAAGGATGTGCTCGGGTGGCGAGGCCGCGACGAACAGTTCCAGCTCACCAAGCTGCTGCGCGGCGTCCTTTTCGTCGCACCGTCCATGGAAGTGCTGCAGTTGCTGCTTGAGATGCGGGCGAGCCGCACGCATATGGCGTTGGTCGTCGATGAGTTCGGCGGCGTTGACGGGTTGGTGACGATTGAGGATCTCGTTGAGGAAATCGTAGGCGAAATTGCCGACGAACATGAAAAGGACGAGGAACCACACCTTCAGGCAACGGCCGATGGCGCGCTCGATGCCGACGCGCGCGTATTCGTGGAGGCCTTGGAGGAGCGTCTCGGGGCGGTGCTCAGCGCCGACGAGAGGGATGAAATCGACACGCTTGGAGGTCTGGTTGTCTCGCTCGCGGGCCGTGTCCCCATTCGCGGCGAGTTGATCAGCCACCCGTCCGGCCTGGAATTCGAGGTCCTGGAAGCGGATCCGCGTCGCATTAAGCGTGTGCGGGTGCGTCGTCACCGGAGGGAAGAGCCTAAGCGGGGAACTTCAGACGCTTCTGGTGAGGCGGGATGATCGGCGCCCTTGCTGCGCTGCGGGAAAGCCCTGGAACTCCGGAGCCCTGGCGCGGACTTCGTCGGATCGCCATCGTCGTCGAGCGCGCTCGCGGCTGGCGGCGGGCCGCTCTGGCCGTTCTTTTGGGCTTGCTGGCGGTCCTGGCTCTTCCGCCTTTATATATAGTACCGGCATTGATACCGGCGTTTACCGGTCTGCTCTGGCTGATCGATGGTTCGCGGACTTGGCGGGGTGCGTTGCTGATCGGCTTCCTGTTCGCCCTCGGCTATCTTACCGGCGGACTTTATTGGGTCGCCAACGCACTGCTCACCAAACCGGAAGAGTTCGGCTGGGTGGCCCCCATTGCGCCGCTGGCTCTGGCTGCCATCCTGGCTCCCTGGCCGGCGATCGCGTGTGCGCTGGCACGGCTCACTCCCCGCAGCGGCGTAAGCCGAGTTCTTGCGTTCGCCGGCGCCTGGACCGTGATGGAATGGGTGCGCGGCTGGGCTTTCACCGGCTTCCCCTGGAACTTGATCGGCAGCGTCTGGGCTTTTTCCGATGGGATGCTGCAAGGCGCGTCCCTTCTCGGAGCATACGGACTAAGCCTATTCACCATCGTGGCCGCGACGATGCCGGCAACCCTGTCGCGGGGCGGCGGTTACGGTTCGCCGCGCCGGTGGCCGCCGGTGGTGCTCGCCGTCCTGCCCCTGCCGGTGTTGTTCCTATACGGCGAAGCGCGCATTGCTGCGCTCGGCGAGATCGGCGTCGTCGAGGGTGTTCAGCTTCGACTCGTTCAGGGCAATATCCCGCAAACATTGAAATGGCGTCGCGAACTGGTCGATCAGCACCTGGTTTCACAGATCCGCCTCAGCCAGAGCAAGGCGGATCCCCCTCCCACTCACATCCTGTGGTCGGAAGCAGCGGCGCCCCTTTTTCTTTCCCAGGATCAAGATCGGTTGCAGTTGCTCAGTGAAGCGACACCGCCAGGTGGGCTGATCCTGCTCGGCACGCTTCGCACCACCCCGCCCAATGCGACCCGCTTTCAAGTCTGGAACAGCATGCTCGTTATCAATGACCAGGGGCGTATCGTCGACTGGTATGACAAAGCGCATCTCGTTCCGTTCGGTGAGTTCATGCCGTTACGTGGTGTCTTCGGCTTCGGCAGCATCGCCGGCGGGACGACAGACTTCTCACGCGGTGCGGGATTAAGGACGTTACACCTTCCCGGCTTACCGGCGGTGGGACCTCTGATCTGCTATGAGGTGATTTTCCCGGGAGCCGTCGTCAATGCCAACGATCGCCCGCAGTGGCTGCTCAACCTGACGAACGATGGCTGGTATGGCAACTCGAGCGGCCCGTATCAGCACCTGGTAGCGGCGCGGATGAGGGCTGTTGAAGAAGGCCTGCCGGTGGTGCGCGTCGCCAATACCGGCATTTCAGCGATCATTGATCCACTGGGGCGAGTACGCGCCGAACTGGCATTGGGCCGCCGGGGAACGCTGGACGGTCCCCTGCCACTGCCGCTAGAACCTCCCCTTTTCGCCGTTACCGGGCCGTGGCTCGTGTTGATTCTGGCGCTTTTGCTCTTTGCGGTCGGGGTTCGGTCCAGGCAGTGACAATACCCCCATTGCGGCTATGGAACCCTCCCAAAAACACACTTTGCGCGAACAAATCTTGCGAAGACGAGCAAAATTTGCATATTATCCCCCTCTGGATTGCTGGGCGCCGGTTTTTGATCGCAGACCTTGTGTTGACGGGCGCTAGTTCAATCGGTGTTATTTAATGCTCGGTCTTGAAAGAGTTGCAGGCAATATGACTGAGGGCAGGACTATCGGGAGACCGCGGGGGCGCGTGGCGCTGGATAACGAGACGGCAGAGCGGCTTGCCCCCGGAATACCTAATCCTGTGGATATTCATGTCGGCAGTCGAGTTCGTTTGCGACGCACGTTACTTGGGTTGAGCCAAGAAAAGCTGGGCGAAGCTGTCGGACTTACATTTCAGCAAATTCAGAAGTACGAACGAGGCGCCAACCGCATTGGCGCCTCACGCTTGTTCGAGTTTAGCCGAATTCTTGATGTACCGGTTTCATTTTTTTTCGACGATATGGCGGAAAGATTACGGTCCGGCGAAGCCGCCAGCATGCTTGCCGCCGCCGATCAGCCGCAGGCACCCCTGGAGCCTGATCCGCTCACCCGCCGCGAGACATTGGAGCTGGTCCGGGCATACTACCGAATTAGCGATCCGCAGGTGCGCAAGCGCTTGTTCGAGTTGACCAAGTCGCTCGGCACCTTCGAAGACGCTGAATAGCCCTCCAGCACTGCTCTGCCGCTATATCGACGCCTTGCGCGGAAACGGGCTTGACGCGGTAGCGGCCGCCGTCAGAAAACGTCGCTCTGCCGTTGTTGTGGTCGGCGTGACCGCCGTAAGCAATGACCAACCGAGCGATGAGCGATGCCGCCCGAAGGTGCGCGGCTTCTCCGGATCAGAACCAGAAGGGGCAAGTGAACGTGGCTAAGCGGGACTTTTTGTTCACCAGCGAATCGGTCTCCGAAGGGCATCCCGATAAGGTTTGCGATCGCATCTCCGACGCCATTCTTGATGCATTTCTCACCGAAGAGCCGGCGTCGCGCGTCGCCGTCGAAACCCTGTGCACAACAAATTTCATCATGCTTGCCGGGGAAGTGCGTGGTCCTGAGACGATGACGCACGAGCGGTTTAAGGATATTGCCAGGCATGCCGTTCGCGACATTGGCTATGAGCAGCAAGGATTTCACTGGAAGAACGCGGAAATCAACTCCCTCATCCACTCTCAGTCCGCCGATATCGCCATGGGCGTCGATGCTTCCGGCAATAAGGACGAGGGTGCGGGAGACCAGGGCATCATGTTCGGCTATGCCTGCCGCGAGACCAGCGTCCTGATGCCGGCGCCGATCTACTATGCGCACGCGATTTTGCGCTCCCTTTCGGAAGCGCGCCACTCGGGCGCCGAACCGGGCTTGGGGCCGGACGCGAAGAGCCAGGTCACGCTCCGGTACGTGAATGGCGCACCGGTCGGTGCCACCGCCGTGGTCGTTTCCACCCAGCACGCAGAGCGGCTCAGTGTCGATGACATCCGCGAGATTGTCCGCCCGCACGTCGTCAATGTTTTGCCGGACGGCTGGATGTGCGATGAGCAGCACTTCTACGTCAACCCCACCGGTCGCTTCGTCATCGGTGGACCGGATGGCGACGCCGGGCTGACCGGACGCAAGATCATCGTGGACACTTATGGCGGCGCAGCGCCCCACGGCGGCGGAGCCTTCTCCGGCAAGGATCCCAGTAAGGTTGACCGATCCGCGGCCTACGCAGCACGTTATCTCGCGAAAAACACGGTCGCCGCCAACTTGGCCGATCGCTGCACCATCCAGCTTTCGTACGCGATCGGCGTTTCCCACCCGCTTTCCGTCTACGTCGACACCCATGGAACCGGCCAGGTCGACGAGGAACGCCTCTCCGAGGTCCTCCAGCAGCTCGTCGACCTTTCACCCCGGGGGATTCGCAGCCATTTGCAGCTCGCCCGGCCAATCTATGCGCGCACCGCAGCTTATGGACATTTTGGCCGCGAACCCGATCCAGACGGCGGATTCTCCTGGGAACGGACCGACCTCGCAGAAGAATTGAAAGACGTATTCCACACCTGATGGACGCTCCGTCCACGGCCCCAGCGTTCGGGACGCGGGTTTACGGGCGCCGCCGTGGACGGCCTTTGCGGCCGGGCCGGAGCGCCGCGATGGCCGCGCGGCTGCCACGAGCAACGTTGATTCTACCGGAAGAGGGAGAGCCCATCGATCCGCGAACCCTTTTTCCAAGCGATCTCTCGGAGATTTGGCTGGAGATCGGTTTCGGATCGGGAGAACACCTTCTTGGGCAGGCGGCTCTGCATCCCACCATCGGCTTCATCGGCTGCGAGCCTTGGGTCGAGGGAGTTGCAGCTTTGCTGGCCCGTGCAGGGCCAACTGTGCTGCCTCGTCTCCGCGTGCTGGCAGATGATGCTCGACGCTTGATGGGCTCGCTGCGCGACGGGAGCCTCGGCCGGATCTCTATCCTGTTTCCTGATCCCTGGCCAAAGCGGCGTCACCATCGACGTCGCGTCCTGCAGGCGGATACACTCCATCAATTGGCCCGATCGCTCCGTCCCGGAGGGGACTTATTCTTCGCCAGCGACCACGCCGAGTACGTCCGCTGGACCTTAATGCTTGCCGCCCACGAACCACTGATCGAGTGGTGCGTGCGTCGTCCAAGCGATTGGCGGTACCCCCCTGAAGAGTGGGTTCCGACACGCTACCAAAGAAAGGCGGAAGCGCGAGGGCTCCTGTGCCATTACTTGCGGTTTCGTCGTCTGCCAGCTTGGTAGAGGGGGGCGGCATGCGGCGAAAAACCCCTTGTGCCTGCGCCGCGCTCGGTTATATACGAACGAGGACGGGGCGCGCCGGGTAA
>DAIQPV010000187.1:0-6673 GCA_036787145.1 Rhodospirillales bacterium | reverse complement strand
GTATAAGGTCCGTCCGGCAGGACGGAGGGGGTGCTGGCGCGGGCAAACCTCCGGGCTGCGCCGGGGGAGGAAGACTGGCAGCAAGCGCAGACTTGCGGCGCTGAGATGAGGGAAGGCAAGAAGAAGATGGATGCGGAAGCGGCGGTGCCCACCGGCGGTACGATCGGCCTTCATCAGATCAAGCGGATGATCCCGCACCGCTATCCCATGCTGATGATCGAGAAGATGATTGACGTCGTGCCGGATTCCCATGCGACCGGGATCAAGAACGTCAGCGTCAACGAGTGGTTTTTCCAGGGGCATTTCCCGGCGGAGCCGGTGATGCCCGGCGTGCTCATCGTCGAGGCGATGGCACAGACGGCGGCGGTGCTTGTGGTTGCGACGCTCGGCCCGGAGAAGGAGGGCCGGCTCACCTATTTCATGTCCATCGAGAGCGCGCGCTTTCGCAAGCCGGTGGTGCCAGGCGATGTCGTCCGCGTTTTCGTCGAGAAGCAGCGGCGCCGGGGCAATGTCTGGCGCTTCAGCGGGTGCGCCCAGGTGGATGGCGTTACCGTCGCTGACGCCATCTACACGGCGATGATCCGCGACACCTGAGCCATGCAGCGAAAATAACCCCCATCGGCGCGGCGGGCCGACGGGGGTAGGGCTCAGTCGGCCGTTCAGACGATGAACGGCACGATGATCAGCGAGACGATCGACAGCAGCTTGATCAGGATGTTCATTGCCGGCCCGGAGGTGTCCTTGAAGGGATCCCCGATCGTGTCACCGATCACGGCGGCGGCGTGAGCATCACTGCCCTTTTTCTCGTCCGGGATTTTTCCGGCCTCGATATATTTCTTGGCGTTGTCCCAGGCGCCGCCTGAGTTGGCCATGAACAGAGCCAGGACCACGCCGACGATGGTCGAGCCCATCAGCATTCCGGCGAGGCCCACCGGTCCGATGAACAGGCCGACGATCAGCGGAGCGGTCACTGCCATCAGGCCTGGAGCGATCATCTCGCGCAGCGCGGCGTTGGTCGAGATGGCGACACAGCGGGCGGTATCCGGCTTGCCCATGCCCTGAAGCAGGCCCGGGATTTCACGGAACTGGCGGCGGATTTCGGTGACCATATCCATTGCCGCCTTGCCCACCGAACTCATCGTCATCGCCGCCGCCATGACTGCGACGATGGCGCCGAGGAAGGCGCCGGTCACCACGCGCGGGTCGGTGATATCCATCGCAATAGGCGCGCCGTTTTCCAACTCGACGGCCTGCTTGAAGGCGACGAACAGCGCCAGCGCGGTCAGTGCCGCCGAGCCGATGGCAAATCCCTTGCCGGTCGCCGCGGTGGTGTTGCCGATGGCGTCAAGACCGTCAGTGATCTTGCGCACCTCCGGCGGGCACTCCGACATTTCGGCGATGCCACCGGCGTTGTCGGAGACCGGGCCGCTGGCATCCAGCGTCATCGTCATCCCCGCCGTGGCAAGCATGCCGACCGCAGCGATGGCGATGCCATAGAGGCCGGCCGAGTTGTAGGCGGTCAGTGTGGCGCCGGCGATCAGCAGCAGGGGAACGGCGCACGACTCGAAGCCGACGGCGATACCGGTGATGGCGTTTGTCGCAGGACCGGTTTTCGAGGCGATGGCGACACGCATGACGGGCTTGCCACCCGTGTAGTACTCGGTGACCCGGCCGATCAGCACGCCGGCGATGTTACCGGAGATAACCGCGAAGAAAACGCCCCACCCGTAGCCGAAGACCAGCAGGATGATCAGCGTCAGGGCGATGAAGATGGACGCCGTCGCCATGTCGGCGATCTGCAGGGACCGTGCCGGACCTACGCCTCTCAGCAGCCGCAGTCCGAAGATGCCGCACAGCGATGCCGCCATGCCGACCATCGCCATCATCAGCGGCAACGCCATCAGCATCAGGTGGCCGTTGGTGGCGGGCACGTTAGCGCCGAAAACACTCGAAAAGTCAGCGGTTGACATGGTGGCGGCAATGGTCATCGCGGCGACCATCGAGCCGACGTAGGATTCATAGATGTCCGCGCCCATCCCGGCGACATCACCAACGTTGTCCCCGACATTGTCGGCGATCACGCCCGGGTTGCGCGGGTCGTCCTCAGGAATGCCGGCTTCTACTTTGCCGACCAGGTCGGAGCCAACGTCCGCGGCCTTGGTAAAGATGCCCCCGCCGACGCGGGCGAAGAGCGCGATCGACGAGCAGCCCATCGAGAACCCCCAGATAATATTGACGTTCTCGGGTGAGCCGAACAGGTAGAAGAGGATGCCGAGGCCGAGCAGGCCGAACGACGCGACGGCGAGGCCCATCACCGCGCCACCGTTGAACGCCACATTGAGTGCCGCCCGTTCGCCCGTCAGCATTGCCGCTGCGGTCGTCCGAACATTGGCCTTGGTCGCGGCCTTCATGCCGACGAAGCCGGCCATAGCCGACGTGACCCCGCCGAATATAAAGGCAATGCTCATCCGCATGTCGTACTGAAACGAGAGCAAGACCGCGACAACGAACACAAAAAGCGCAATGCGCATGTACTGCTCACGCAGGTAGGTCATTGCGCCGATATGGATTTCGGCGGCGATCGCTTGCATGCGGTCGGTTCCGGCGGGTTGGCGCACGATTGTCAAATAAAGAGACAGTGCTGCTAGCAACCCGACAATCGAGGCACCAAGGGACAGAAGTCCCGTAGTATCACCGGTTGACATGTATATCTCCCTCCCCTTGCAAGGCAGATCTCAAGTGTGATCGCTCGGGAACAGCCTACAATCGGGATGTTAGAGTTAAGTGCGGACAAAAATCGCTTATCACGATCGCCGCACATCGGTCATACGTCGCTGAGCTTTTTTTGCATCGTTTCGACGCAGGAGCGCAATGGGACAGATACTTATAGCGATTGGCCGAAGTGTACTAAACTCTAATCTGCATGCCACCCATACGCTGATGATATTGCTTTACGCGGCGATCCCGCTCAGGATGGGGCCCCGCAAGATCATCAACGCTGAAGCGGAAGACGTACGGCGGCTCGAAGCCGGGTGGCAATCGCCGGAGATCCGCCCGCAACAGTCGAGGGAAGGAAAACAACATGCTCTGCCAGCATTACATGGTGCGATCCGCCGCTGCGCGATCGACGGTGCTTGACACCGCGACACTCGGCGAAGCGCTGGTCAAGATGATAAAGCATCATATGCAGCAACTCTTGGTCGTTAACGTCGAGGGAACCTATCTTGGGGAGATCACCACGTTTACGCTGGCCAAGCTGCTGCTGCCCGATCTTCACGGAAGAGCTCAGACACAGGAAGAAGCGCAGATCGAAACGGTTGCCGATGTGGACGACAGGATTACCCCGCACCTCGGACGGAAGGTTGCTGATCTGATCGAGCACGAAAACCCGATCGTTCGCCCTGATACGCCGCTGAGCGAAGCCATCGCGATGTTTGCTTCCGGCAAGTTGCGATTGCCGGTTGTCGATCCGGGAACGAACCAGTTGATCGGGGTTATCTCGCCCCTGACGGTCCTGCGCCGTTATCAGTTCTAGCGTGGGAAAAGTCCGGAAAAGTCCCGAAAAGAGGGCGATCCGGCCTGAGGTGGGTTGTCAGACGGACGCTGCTTCGCATAGAAACTCCACGTCAAAATCAAGGGGAACCGAACGTTATGAAAGTTATGTTATTGCTGACGGCTGGCGGACCGATGGTGATCATCACCTCGGCGGACCTGCCGACCGACAAGGGGCTGATCGCCGAGCTTCACGATAAGGGCATCGACAAATTCATTGCGTACGAGATCCCGCTCGATGTGGCCAAGGAGCGGTACGGATCGCATTTCATGGCCGTGGCGCACGATATTCACGAAACGGATAAGCTCCACGTTCTCGATTACAGTGGGCATCGGGCGTTCAAGCTGTTCCGGTTTGAAGAGCTGGGACCGCCGACCCGCTATGAGGCTCCCGAGGGTTATTGATCCCGTCGCCAGACGCATCTTCTTGATGGTCGACGGGCAGGAGGGCCGGCTGGATCCCTCGATGCGGGAGCGGGCCTGAATCCGAACCCGGCCAAGCGACCTCGCCTAGCGTTCAGGTTTTCCGCTCCGGCAAGAGTGTCGTCTGCCGGGCGGCCCTGCTGGCTGCTGCGCCGTTGTCCACACCTTCATTGCTCCTCCCATTTCTGCTTATATGGCGAAAGCAGCTCGAATCGGCGCGGGCGCGACAGAAAAACAAACAGCGCCGGCTTCCGGGAGGACGACACCGATGACCCGCAGCGCATGGGCTGTCGCGGCGATGGCGGTTTTGGCGCAAGCGGCCTTGCTTGCCCTGTTCGCATGGACGACGTGGGACGGACTGACGGCATCTCAGCGGCAAGAGCTCGCGACGCTGGCGCAAGCCTCGGGGACGATGCCGATGCTCGCCGTGGGGGGCGTGCTGGGTCTCACCGTGCTGGTCGTCCGCGCCGTCTTCGAGCGGTGGGTTTCGCCGCTTCGCTGTCTTGCCGAAGACGCGCGCATTATCGCGACGAGCAATCCCCGTCACCGCGTCACCGATGCTGCCGCGGCCGAGGTGCGGGAGGTCAGCGGCGCCGTAAACCTGCTGGCTGAGCGCTTCCAGGCCTTGCATGCCGATGTGGAGGCTCGCATCCGCGAAGCCAACGCGCTGATCGAAGAAGAAAAGAATACCCTCTCCGCTCTGATGTCCAAGCTTACGCAGGGCGTGCTGGTGTGCAACCCGGAAGGTCGTATCCTTCTCTACAACCCGCGGGCGCAACAGTTGCTGGGGGGAGAGGCGCGGCGCAGCGGTGGCGGCGACTGGATCGGCCTCGGCCGTTCGGTCTTCGGCGTCGTCGACGCGGCGCTGATCAAGCACGCGCTGGACAGCATCAGCCATCGCCTCGCCGCCGGCGACGCCAACCTGCTCGTTCCGTTCGTCACGGCTCGACCCGGCGGGCGCATGCTGAGCACCCACATGGTGCCGATCCTGGACCACGATCACGGCCTGCGCGGCTACATCATGACCTTCGAGGATGCGACCAGCCGCTTCGATGCCGAGAGCCGGCGCGGAAACCTGCTGCTGTCGCTGACCGAAGGCCAGAGGTCCGCGATCGGCGGTATTCGCGCCGCGATCGAGACCGTGCTGAGCTTTCCGGAGATGGATGAAAGCGGACGCCAGCAATTCTTCGAGGTGATCCGTGACGAAGCGCTGAAGGTCAGCCAGCACCTGGATCAACTGGAGAAGGACTACGGCAAGGAACTCAAGGTGCAGCTTGCGGTCGAAGACGTCCTGGGAACCGACCTGCTGGCGGCAATCGAACGCGGTTTGCGCGACCGCAGAGGCATGGCGATCGACCTCAGTGCGCCGGTTGAGCCGGTGTGGCTGCGGGTTGAGAGCTTTGCCTTGATCCAATGCATGCTGTTCCTCATCGAGCAGATCACCGATTTCTGCCGCGCCGAACGGCTGACGCTCATCCTGGGGTTCCGGCGGTCGCTCGCCTCTCTGGAGCTGCAATGGAGTGGAGCTGCGCTGCACATGGAAGCGCTGCGCCGCTGGGGCATGCGCAATATCACCACGGATGGCGCGGACTCCGCTCGGACTCTCTTCGAGACGATCGAACAGCAGGGCGGGGCAGCCTGGCCCGATCACGACCCCGGAACCGGCAGGCCGTGCCTGAGAATCGTCCTTCCGGTCAGCGAAAAGCAGGATCCGGCGGTCGCTGCGGACACCATCGAAGATGACTGGGGCCACGACTTCGATTTTCATCTGTTCGAATCGCGGGGCAGCGCGCGGGACTGGGCCGACCTGCCGCTGGACCGGCTGAGCGTCACGGTCGTCGATACCGAAACCACCGGCCTTCACCCGGATCAGGGTGACGAGATCATCGCGATCGGTGCGGTCCGGGTTGTCAACGGCCGAATCCTTCGGCAAGAAAGCTTCGACAGTTTTGTCAGGCCGCGTCGTTCCATCTCCTCCAGTGCGCGCGCCATTCATGGCATCAGCGACGGGATGCTGCGCGGCGAGCCGCCCATCGAGGATGTCCTGCCGCGGCTCCATCGATTTGTCGAGGATACGGTGATCGTTGGCCATAACGTCGCCTTCGACATGCGCTTCTTTGCCGCGGTGAGCGAGCGCTGCGGCGTTGCCTTTTCCAATCCGGTGCTGGACACGCTGCTGCTCGAATGCGAGGTCAACGCCAATCAGCCGGACAAGAGCCTGGAGGCGATCGCGCAGCGGCTGGGGCTATCGGTGACGGGACGGCATACCGCCCTGGGAGACGCTCTCTCTACGGCCGAGATCTTCATCGCGCTGATCCCCCTGCTTGCGGAGCGCGGGGTGAGAACCCTGGGGGACGCGATCAAGGCTTGCCAGGACAGCCCCTTCGCGCGCCACACCCAATGAGGCCTGCAAGCGATCCGGTGTCTTCGGCAACTCCTCCCGGCCGGCGGCAATGAACGCAGCCGTGTTCCGGCGCTTCGCCGTACTGCTGGCGGCAATTGCCTTCGCATTGGTCACGGTCTGGGTGGTGGTCCGTCCCTACTTCTTCGATGCGCCGGCGGGGGATTATGAAACCCGGCAGGGCGATATCCTTTTGACCGACCGGAAGTGGGATGAGGCGCTGGAGCGCTTCAGCGCGGCAATCGCCGTTTCACCTCAGCACAGGGGCGCATGGATGGGGAGGGCAATTGCCTATCT
>DAIQPV010000186.1:2798-6718 GCA_036787145.1 Rhodospirillales bacterium | reverse complement strand
GCCACGTTGACGAGGTGGGCGATTCCCGCCGGCCGTTCACCATTCAGTCGGTCTCGAAGCCGCTGATCTACGGCCTGGCCCTTGCCGATCACGGCCGGGCGTTCGTCCTCAGCAAGGTCGGGGTGGAACCGTCCGGCGATGCCTTCAACTCCATCGTCTTCGACGAGCGGAGCAACCGGCCGTTCAACCCGATGGTCAACGCCGGCGCGATCGCCACGGCGGCGCTTGTCAACGGTGCCGACCCGGAAGAGCGGTTCGAGCGGGTGCTCGCCCTGTGCAGCGGCTTTGCCGGCCGCCGGCTGACCGTCGACGAATCGGTGTGTCGCTCGGAAAAGGAAACCGGGCATCGCAACCGTGCCATCGCTTGGCTGGAGCGGCAGTTCGGAATGATCGACGAGCGCATCGACGAGCATCTCGAACTTTATTTTCGGCAATGCTCCATCCTGGTGACGGCCCACGATCTGGCGGTGACTGCGGCCACCCTGGCCAATGGCGGCGTTAATCCACTGACCGGCGAGCGTGTTCTCGCGGCTGAGCATGTTCGCGACATTCTCAGCGTTATGCACAGCTGCGGGATGTACGATTACGCGGGCGAATGGAGCTTCAGCGTTGGCCTTCCGGCAAAGAGCGGGGTCGGCGGCGGCATTATTGCCGTCCTTCCGGGCCAGTTCGGCATCGGCACGTTCTCTCCCCTGCTGGATGATCGGGGGAACAGCTGGCGGGGGATCAAAGTGTGCGAAGAGCTGTCCGAGCGTTTTAATCTTCACGCCTTTGCCGTGCAATCCAGTCCGCTGGCGGTGCTCCGGCAAAGTTACCAGGCGACAAGTGTGCGATCGAAGCGGCTGCGCAGCCCGGCTGAGCGGACGATCCTTGATCGCTTCGGGGCGGCGGTCACAGTCTACGAGCTGCAGGGCGACCTTTACTTCGCCGCCATGGAGCGGCTGCTGCGCGACCTGGAGACTGATTTCGAAGGCATCTGCTATTTGGTCCTCGACGGCAAGCGCGTGGGTCGCGTCGATGGTTCGGCGCAGCGCCTTCTCACCCTGATGCGCGGGATGCTGGAAGGGGCCGGCAAGCGATTGCTGCTGGCGGGTTTTCCTCCGGCCGTCGCGGAGCGTCTCCGAGCATCGGCGGAAGAGCCCTGGCCGGAGGACGGCACCTTTGTCGATGCCGACCGTGCCCTGGAATGGTGCGAGAACAGGCTGATCGCTGCGCACATCCCCGGCAGCGGCCGGAAGGCGGGACCCATCCCGCTCGCTGCCCTCGATCTTGTCGCGCGGCTGACGCAGGAGGAACTGTCGGAGCTCGCGGCGATCGTCGAGGAAGCCCGTTACGAGGCCGGCGAGCGGATCATCCGCGAAGGAGAATCGGCCGATTGCCTCTATATCCTCGGCGCGGGGGGCGTAAGCGTGCAACTCAGCCTGGGGGGCGGCCTCAGATCGAAGCGGCTGGCCGCATTTGCGCCGGGCGTGTGTTTTGGCGAAACGGCACTCTATGAGGGCGGCCTTCGCTCTGCCGACGTGGTCGCCGATGAGCCGTCGTTCTGCTATCGACTATCGGCCCGACGGTTGAACGAGCTGGCCCAACGGTATCCGGGCATTCGCGGCAAGCTGCTGTACAACCTCGGGCGCGAGCTGTCGGCGCGGCTTTGTGCCGCCACGGCCGAAATCCGGGCGCTTGAGGGGTGAACCGGTGACGTCCGGCGGAGCAACAGCGAGCGGGCCGGCAACGGAGCGGGACCTGTTCGCGCGCCTTCAGACGTTGGGGATCGCGGTGACGACGACCCGGCATCCTCCCGTCTTCACCGTTGCCGAGGCCAAGGCGCTCAGGGGCCAGCTGCCGGGTGCCCACACCAAGAACCTGTTTCTCAAGGACAAAAAGCAGATCCTCTGGCTCGTTGTCGCGCTGGAGGACCGGGCGATCGACCTGAAGGCGCTGCGTCAGCGGATTGGCGCCGCGCCGCTCTCCTTCGCCAGCGCCGAGAAGCTGCGGGCGACGATGGGCGTGGAGCCGGGTTCGGTGACGCCCTTCGCTCTGATCAACGACGCCAGGGCGGTCGTCCGGGTGGTGCTCGATGCCGGGATGATGAGGGCCGGGATACTCAATTTTCATCCTCTGATCAACACCGCCACCACCGCCATAACCGCTTGCGGGTTGCTCGCCTTTCTTCGCTCCTGCGGCCACGAGCCGGCGATCGTCGACCTCGAGAGCGCCTGACGCAGGCGCGCGAGGCGCGCAAAGCCCTTGAGGGAATCGCCGGTTGTTGCCATTTATTCGCTGGAACCGTTCGGCAGAATCCCCCAGTGAAGGCTGATTATGATCATCGAACCCGGAAAGGCGGCCATTCCTGCTGCACCGCCAGGCAGCATTAAGGACGGAGATACCGCCGGATTCGCCAACGATGTGATCAAGGCGTCGATGACCGTTCCCGTGGTCGTCGATTTCTGGGCAACATGGTGCGGGCCCTGCAAGACGCTGACGCCGCTTCTGGAAAAACTCGTTCAGCAGACCGCTGGGCGGGTGCGGCTGGTCAAGATCGATATCGACAAAAACCAGGATCTGGCGGCCCAATTGCGGATCCAGTCGGTTCCGACGGTTTATGCGTTTGTCGGCGGCCGTCCCGTCGATGCGTTCGTGGGCGCCCAGCCGGAAAGCAAGGTCAGGGCCTTTATTGACGCCCTGACGCGCGGCGGTGGCGGAGCGTCACCGATCAACGAAGCGCTTGAGCTGGCCCAGCAGTCGATCGCCGACGGCGACGTAGCGACGGCAAATGAGCTGTACGGCCAGATCCTGCAGCAGGATCCCCGTCACCCGAAGGCGTTGGCTGGAATGATCCGCTGCCGTCTGGCGCGTGGCGATGTCAAGGGCGCGCGTGCGGTGGTCAAGGGGCTCCCTGCTGACCTCGTTACCAACGCGGATATTGCCGCGGCGGTTTCGGCGGTGGATCTTGTCGAGCAGAGCCGGGATACGGCCGGCGACGTGGCCACCCTGCGCCGCAAGGTGGAAGCGCAGCCGGACGATAAGCAGGCACGATATGACCTCTCGGTGGCGCTCTTCGCCAAGGGCCTGCCGGAGGCTGCGATCGACGAGCTCCTGACCATCATTCGTGCCGACCGGACGTGGAACGATGAGGGCGCGCGCAAGCAGCTCGTGCGGATCTTCGATGCCCTGGGACCGGCCAGTCCGCTGACCGTCGCCTCGCGCCGCCGGCTTTCGTCGATCCTGTTCTCATGACGGATATCGCTGCCGACGATCTGATCCTGCTGCTGCCGCAAACACTCGCGATCTTCCCACTGGAGGGCGCGCTGCTGCTGCCGCATGGTCAGCTTCCGCTGCACATTTTCGAGCCGCGATACCGCAACATGATTGAAGAGGCCCTCGGAAACGGCCGGATGCTGGGAATGATCCAGCCTCGGGTGGCACAGCAGCACCCCGTCCCCGATCAGGTCGATATTTTCGAGACGGGCTGCGCGGGGCGGATCGTTTCGTTCGCGGAGACCGACGACGGGCGTTTCATGATCACCCTCAAGGGCGTCTGTCGCTTCCGGGTCAATCGCGAGCTGCCGCTGTTCCGCGGATTTCGCCGAATAATTCCCAATTATCTCGCCTTTCGCAACGACCTGGAGCCGGCGTCTGACGAGGGGATCGATCGGGGCCGGCTGCTCTCGGCGGCGCGGGCATTCCTGATGCTCAAGAACATCGCCTGCGATTGGCAGGCGGCGGAAGCTGCGTCGACGCAGGCGCTGGTGACGTCGCTCGCGATGAGCTGCCCGTTCGAACCGGAGGAAAAGCAAGCGTTGCTCGAGTGTGACGATCTACCCGGACGGTGCCAGCTCCTCATCTCCCTGTTCGAGATGGCGATGCTGACCGCCGACGGACCGCCGCCCGGCACGCGGCACTGACCGGAGCAAAGGACGGCG
>DAIQPV010000186.1:0-2788 GCA_036787145.1 Rhodospirillales bacterium | reverse complement strand
GGCGCATGTCAACAACAAGCCACCGGATTGATCCCAGGCTCCTGGAGATCCTGGTGTGTCCCCTCACCAAGAGGCCCTTGCGCTACGACGCCGACGCGCAGGAACTGATCAGCGACGCGGCGGGCCTGGCCTACCCGATCCGCGACGGGATTCCGATCATGCTGGCGGACGAAGCCCGTCCCCTGGGTGATCCTGAGCCCAAGGTTTGACAAGGCCGGCGATGAGGGTGAGATCATGACCGCTGACTACGGTAATCGGCATCACCCGACCGAAATCCGCGTCAAGCGCGACGAGAAGGCGCTTGAGATCGACTTCGATGACGGGCAAAGCTTTCGGCTTCCTGCGGAACTGCTGCGGGTCGAAAGCCCTTCCGCGGAAGTGCAGGGGCACAGCCCGACGCAGAAGACCACGGTCGCCGGCCGTCGCCACGTCGGCATCGCATCGGTCGAGCCGGTGGGCAGTTATGCGCTGCGGATCTGCTTCGACGATGGCCACGACACCGGGCTGTACACCTGGGACTGGCTCTACCGTCTGGGCGCGGACCAGGGCCAGATCTGGCAGGCGTATCTGGATGCCCTCGCGGCGGCCGGGCTGTCGCGCGAACGGTCAGCAACGGCGGCATCCCCGCGAGGCAAAGGCTCTTGCGGCTGATATCGCCGCGGCGGATCAGCCGCGCATCAGCTGCGGCAGGTCGCCGACCATGCCCATGGCGTGGCGCATGAAGACCCGCTTGAGCGGCGGCAGCCGGTGGACGGCCGCAAGACCGATGTCGCGGGCCAGCCGCAGCGGCGGGATCTGATTGGAAAACAGCCGGTTCAGTCCGTCGGTCATCGCCAGCATCAGCGTATTGTCGAAACGCCGCCAGCGTTCGTAGCGGCGGAGCACGGCGGATGAACCCAGATCGCGCCCTGCTGCCTGGGCCTCGAGGAGGGCATCGAACAGCGCCGCCACGTCGCGCAGGCCCATGTTCAGCCCCTGCCCGGCGATGGGATGCATGGCATGGAGTGCGTCGCCGATCAAAGCCAGGCGGCCGGCCGTAGCGATGGCGGCGTATTGGAGCGACAGCGGGTAGGAAAAGCGCGGGCCAATCGGGCGCACCTCGCCGAGAAAGTCGCCGAAGCGCCGGCGGAGCTCCCGGGTAAAGCCCTGGTCATTCAGGGCCATGATGGTCGGCGCGATCTCCGCGCGCTCGGTCCAGACGATGGACGAGCGTATCTCCGGCAACAGCGGCAGAATGGCGAAAGGGCCGGCCGGAAGAAAATGCTCGTTGGCGACGAAGCCATGCGGCCGCTCGTGCTCGACGGTGGTGACGATGGCGGTCTGCCGGTAGTTCCAGCGGGTGACACGGATGCCCGCCTGCTCCCGGACCGATGATCCGCGGCCGTCGGCGGCGACGACGATCGGCGCTTCGATGCGGGCGCCATCCGCCAGGCGCGCAACAACGCCGGCGGTTCCGCGAGCGAGCTGCGTCAGTCGCGCCGGCGCCAGCAGCGCGAGCGCCGGCAGCTCCCGCGCCCGCTCGATCAGGGCACGGCGCAGCACGCGATTCTCCAGCATGTGGCCGAACGGCTCGTCGCCGACCTCGCGGTGATCATAGTGCAGGAACAGACGGGAGCCCCCTTCCGAGACGCGGATATCGAGCATCGGCGCCGCCTCGTGCGCGAGCTTTTCCCACACCCCGATGCGGCCGAGCAGGCGGCGGGAGGTCAGCGCAATGGCCGACGCGCGGCCATCGAACCCGACCGCCAGACCGTCCTCGGGATTGCTGTCTTCGACCACCACCGGCTGCAAGCCGTTCTCGGCCAGGGCGCAGGCGAGGGCCAGGCCAACGAAGCCGCCGCCGACGATCAGGACATCCGCCGAGAAGGTCTTGACGAGGTTTTCCGACATGAAGAGCCTGCCTTGTCATCTGGCGTTGTTCGCGGAATGGTCAGGCATTCCGGCTGTGCTTTGAAAGCTGACCACTGCCTAAAACGTGAGCATTTGCTGCCGGTCGGCTGCGGCCACCGGCGATAATCTCGCCTGACTCCGAAGAGTTGCAACGGTTTCGGCGACTCTAAGCGAACTGGCACGTTTCGTGAAGACACCGATCGGATTTCGACCGACTGCCGCGGCGCTTTCGCCGCTCGGGGCGATCACCGCGGCTCGGCAACGTGCTGCCGCGACGGATCGTTCCGGTCGGCGATCCGGCGACGCTCAGGACAGAGGGATTAATGAGCATGAAAATGATAATCGCCATCATCAAGCCGTTCAAACTCGATGATGTCCGCCTGGCGCTGACGTCGCTCGGCGTCCAAGGCATGACGGTGACCGAGGTTAAGGGTTTCGGCCGCCAGAAGGGTCAGACCGAGATCTATCGCGGCGCCGAGTACACGGTCCAGTTTCTGCCCAAGGTGAAGGTGGAAGTCGTCGTCCCCGACGATTTGATCGAACGGGTCATCGAAGCCGTTCAAACGGCAGCGCGGACCGAAAAGATCGGCGACGGCAAGATCTTTGTCTACGACATCGAGCGCGCCTACCGCATCCGCACGGGTGACGTCGACGGTGACGCTCTTTAGCGCGCGACCGGCTGCCTCTTCAACGCTCGTGCTGGCGAGAGTTGCCCGTCAAATGCCCAAGCTCAACCGTGCCGCCGAATTATTGTGCAGGGTGCAATCGTCTCCGGTCCGCCCGGCAATCACCTGCGTGCTTGGGGAATTGCCGTTGATTCAGAGAGTTGCTGATGTGCAGCCGGGACTGGCACGGAGTTTGAGAAACGCACGGCAATATCGAAAGACCCAGGGGTGCC
>DAIQPV010000185.1:0-6719 GCA_036787145.1 Rhodospirillales bacterium | reverse complement strand
ACCGCAGGCTGCGCCGGAGGGAACCGCGACGGGAGAAGCGAAGAGGACGCTTCGGCATTTCGATCTCTGCATTCTGGGCGCTGGCTCGGGCGGACTGAGCGTCGCTGCCGGCGCTGCCCGGATGGGAGCCTCGGTGGCGCTGGTCGAACACGGCAAAATGGGCGGTGACTGCCTCAATTCTGGCTGCGTTCCATCGAAGTCGCTGCTGGCATCAGCCCACGCGGCGGCAGGCGCGCGCCAGGCCGACAGGCTCGGCATCGTCGCCGGCATACCGCCGATCGACCAGCGGCGGGTCCGCGATCACATCGCCGACGTGATCGCCGCCCTGGCACCTCACGATTCCGTCGAGAAATTCGAGCAGTTGGGCGTCACCGTCATCGCTGGGCAGGCCTGCTTTGCCGGTCCGGCGGAAGTTGCCGCGGGCGACGAGCGCATCCGCGCCCGGCGATTCGTCATCGCCACCGGCTCGCTCCCGGTCGTGCCGGCCATCCCCGGGCTGGCCGCCGTACCGTATCTGACAAACGAGACGGTTTTCGAGCTGGACGAACTGCCCGCGCATCTGCTGGTCCTCGGCGGCGGGCCAATGGGGGTCGAACTGGGCCATGCGTTCCAGAGGCTGGGCGCCCAGGTGACCATCATCGAACAGGCGACGATTCTGCCGCACCACGATCCCGAATTGGTGGCGGTGTTGCGCCGATGCCTGAGCGACGAGGGCATTGTCGTGCGCGAGGGCGCGCAACTGCAACACGTTCGCCGTGCCGGCCGGCAGATCATCGCCCGCATCGAGGACGGTGCCGGGGCCGCGGAGCTGACAGGGTCGCACCTGCTGGTTGCGGTGGGCCGCAGGCCCGCGCTCGAGAACCTCGCCCTGTCGAAGGCGGAGATCCGGCATTCACCCGCCGGGATCATCGTCAACTCCCGGCTGCGCACCACGAACCGCCGGGTCTTTGCGCTCGGTGATGTCATCGACGGCCCGCAGTTCACCCACGTCGCCGCCTATCAGGCCGGCATCGTTCTGCGCAACGCACTGTTCAACTGGCCGGCGCGTGTCGATCTCGGCGCCGCGCCGCGCGTCATCTATACCCATCCGGAACTGGCGCAGGTGGGCCTCAGCGAGCCGGAAGCGCGGACCCTGTACCGCAACGTCCGGGTGCTGCGGGCGCCGTTCGCCCTGAACGACCGGGCACAGACCGAGCGCGACACCAGTGGGCTGGTGAAGGTGGTCGTGACGTCCCACGGCCACGTTCTGGGAGCCGGGATCGTCGGCGCCGGCGCTGGCGATCTGATCCAGACCTGGGTGCTGGCCATCGCCCAGCGCCTGAACGTCAAGGCGATCGCCACGATGATCGCCCCCTACCCGACGCGCGGCGAGGCGAACAAGCGTGCTGCGGGCGAGTATTTCGCCCCCAAGCTGTTCAGCGAAACCGTCCGTCGCATCGTCCGCCTGATGTCGCACCTGCCCTGAACGCGATGCGTGACCATACGTCTGCCGTGACTTCGCCCGGTCGCTGCCACCCTGCCCGCGCTATACTTGATGCCGATGATCGACGACACGCACCCACGACGGCTTCTGACCGGCCTTTCGGCGCGCCTGCTGGTGTTGACCGTCTGCTTTGTCATGCTCGCCGAAGTGTTGATTTATCTTCCTTCCGTTGCGCGGTTTCGCGACGTCTACCTGAACGAGCAGATCGTTAAGGCGCATCTGGCGGCACTCGCCCTGCAGGCCAGCCCCAACGGTAAAGTTGCCGATACCCTCACATCCGACCTGCTGTTGCACGCCGGCGCTCACGCGATCGTTCTGAAAGTTCCGGAGCGGCGGATGCTGATGCTTTCGGACCGGATGCCGCCGCATGTGGCGGCAACAGTCGATCTCCGCGAGACGACGTTCGCCGATACCATCGGCGATGCAGTGGTGGCGCTGATGCAGCGGGACAACCGTATTCTCCGGGTCATCGGAACGACGCCGCGCGATCCCGACGCCGTCGTCGAGGTGCTTCTCGACGAGACGCCCCTGCGCAAGGCAATGTACGCCTTCTCCTGGCGGATCCTGACGCTGTCCATCGTTATTTCGCTGATCACCGCCAGCCTTCTCTTTCTCTCCCTGCAATGGCTGATGGTGCGGCCGATTTTGCGGCTGACCGAGAGCATGGTGCGCTTTCGCCGCGAACCGGAGAAAGAGAGCACCACCATCGTCGCCTCGCGCCGCAGCGACGAAATCGGGGTGGCCGAACGCGAGCTCGCCGAGATGCAGACCCAGCTGCGCCAGGCGCTGCGGCAGAAGGCGCGGCTCGCCGCACTCGGAACCGCGGTCGCCAAGATCCATCATGACCTGCGCAACACCCTGGCCAGCGCGGTGCTCGCTTCCGACCGTCTTGCGGGGATCGACCAGCCCGAGGTGCAGCGCCTGGCCCCCCGGCTCTATCAGGCGATCGACCGCGCCGTAGCGTTGACCAGCCGGACGCTGGAATACGCCGGCGAAGAGGGCCCCCCCTTGCGGGAGAGCGCCTTCCGGCTGCGAGAGCTCCTGAATGAGCTGGGAGAGACAATCCCCAACGCGGGCAATGGCATGGCAGCCCTTTCGTCGGAAGGAGAAGCCCTCGACGTCGTCGTTCACGCCGACCGGGCGCAACTGTTTCGCGTTCTGGACAATCTCGCCCTGAACGCCGCCCAGGCCGGCGCGCGCACCATCCGCTTTGACGCGCAGGCACGCAACGGCACCGTTCAGATCGATGTCGGTGACGACGGACCCGGTATCCCGCCGGCCTTGCAGGAGAGCCTGTTTCAGCCATTTTCCACGGGCCGGAAGGGTGGCACCGGTCTTGGTCTCTGCATCGCGCGGGAGGTTCTGACCGCCCATGGGGGCGCTTTGAGTCTCGCCCGTTCCGACAGCTCAGGAACCGTCTTTCGCATCGAACTTCCGTTGCGGCAATTGGCGCACGAAGCGTAGCGCGCAGTCCTCCCCCGTTTGCGCAGCCTTAAACGCGCTTGCACTGCAACGCAAAATCGGAGATTTACTGCGCCGCAAGAAACACCGAAGGAGGAGCGCAAATGCCACAGTTGGGACGCTGGGTGGTGGGGGTCATGGTGGCGGTGATCGGCCTGTTCGCGCTGTTTCTCGCTTCCCGGGCAAGCGACACCGTCATGTACTATACGGGGATCCTCTTCTTCATAGCCGCGGTCCTGTTCAACTTCTTGCAGGTCAAGCAAGTTTACGACGAGAAGTCCCATCACTGAGTATCCTTCCCGGACGCGTCAGCAGGACGCCTGGAATCCGCGCGCCTATGGGACATTCCTGTGGGAGCGCCTGCGGCCTGCGATCGACCTGCTCAATCGGGTCGACCTCTCGGTGCCGACCGTCATTTACGACCTGGGGTGCGGGGCGGGCCACATCACCCGGCGGCTGGCAGCGCGATGGCCGGCGGCCCGCGTCACCGGCATCGACTCCTCCCCGCCCATGTTGGCCGAAGCCAGGCGAGAGCCGGGCGGGATCACCTGGATTGAGGCCGATATCGGCCGCTGGGAGCCGGAGCGGCCAGCCGATCTGATCTTTTCCAATGCTGCCCTGCACTGGCTGGATGACCACCAGACGCTGCTGCCCCAGCTGCTGAGCTATCTGCGGCCGGGCGGCGTGCTGGCGGCACAGATGCCGCGCAACCACGGCGAGCCTTCACACACGTCCATCTATGATGCGATTCAGGCCGGGCCGTGGCGCGACCGGCTGAAGCCGATCCTGCGCCAGTACCCGGTGGCGGCCCCCGAGGTTTATGCGGAGCTGCTGCTGCCGCTGGTGTCGTCGCTCGACGTCTGGGAGACCATCTACCTGCACCATCTCCCTGGCGAGAACCCGGTGGTCGAATGGACCAGCGGCACGGGGCTGCGACCGGTCCTGCAGGCCCTGGAGGGGCAGGAGCGGCATGACTTCCTGACGGATTACGCCGCCCGCGTCGCCTTCGCCTACCCACCCCGCCCCGACGGCTACACGCTGTTCCCCTTCCGCCGCCTGTTCCTCGTCGCCACCCGCTAGCGGCCGTCAGTCGGCAAAGCCGTACTTCACCAGATCCTCGAAGCTGCGTGGTTGGCGCCGATCGGGCACCGGGGCCGGAAGATCCGCGCCAAACGGCCCTGCGCTGCAGTTTTTGCTTGGCGAACTGCCCGCAACGTCTCATTCAATTGCTTCTCACTAGCAGTCGGGGCGAGGGAGAACAATCATGGCCGGGCGGTGGCTTAAGGCGCGTGTTTCGATGCTGGGGCTCGCCCTCGCGGGGATGCTGCTGCCGGTCCTTGCGCCCGCGGCCGATACCGATCGGCAGGACGAGCAGCTGGCGGTCAGCCTCGCGGAGCTGCTGCGGTCCGCGCGCGGGGTGATTTCTGCCAATCAGGATCTCATCAACGATCCGGCGGTGGGCGACAAGGGCCTGACCGGCCCGGTCGTCCTTGCCGAGGCGCTTAAGCGCTACCAGGAAACCACCGGTCAGGACCTGTCGAAAATCGACGAGACCACCCGTTTCGGCCGTGCCATGACGGCGCTCGAACGGTCGATCGTTGCGGTCACCGACGAGCATCAATCGACCATCAACATGCCGGGCGTCGGCTTCAAGGGATTCATTCCGGCGGTGTTCGCGCGGCTGGTCAACGAGCACTTCGACGAGCTGATGAAGGGCGAGGCTGAAATGAAGATCACCGCCCCGAAAGAACTGGTGCGCAACCGCAAGACCGTTCCCGACGAGTGGGAAACCACGATCATCGAAACCAAGCTGCTGTCCCCGGACTGGCCCATGGGACAACCCTTCGCGGGATCGCAGCAGGTTCATGGACAGAAGGTATTCCGCTTCCTGATCCCCGAGTACTACCAATCCTCCTGCCTCGTCTGCCACGGCCAACCCAAGGGCGAGCTGGACATCACCGGCTATCCGAAGGAAGGCGGCAGCGAGGGCTCGCTCGGCGCCGTCATCAGCGTGACGCTGTATCAGGAGCAGGCGAACTGATCGGCGCCGCTCCTTGTTCCGGCCGGGTGGCCGTCGGCCCCGTGGCGCTCAGGATGGGCCGGTTTCCGGCGCGCAGGCTTCGGTGACGCCATGATGGGACTATCCATTCGCGCCAGACTGATTGTGCTGGCGGGCCTCGGCCTGGTGGTGTTTCTCGCTACAATCCTGTTTCTGACCCGGACGCTTCTCCTCAACACCGAGTCCCTGGCTGACCAGACCCGGCTGGTCGAAACCCTGGAGACCGCTTATCGGGCGAGCCGCGAGTTCAATGAGATGAAGTACTGGCTCACCGACCTCGCGGTGAGCCTGCTGATGAACGCGGAGACGCAGGCCCGGGAGGCGCGCCAGCGCCTGGACACGGAGCTGGACCGGCTTTCCGCCGTCGACCCGCAGGCCGCGGCGACCATCCGGACGGACGCCGACCTTGTGCTGCAGCAGTCGCTGCTGGCCGTGGACGCCTATACCCGCGATCAGCGGGTCCTGGGCAACTCGCTGATGGCGCCGGCACGGACTTATATGCACGACGCCGACGGCAAGCTAGAGATGCTGGTGACGCGCCTGCGGGAGGAATCCCGGCGGCTGCGCGATCATGTCGTCGAGCAGACCGAGCAGACGCTGAAACTGTCGCTGGCGGTGGTCGCGGCGGCGATGATCTTCGGTTTTGCCCTGACCGGGCTGCTGCTCCGCTCGATATCCCTGCCGCTCGGTCGTCTCATCAAGGCGATCGAGGGCATCACCGCCGGCGACCTGAGGGCAGAGATCCCGCCGGCGGGCAAGGACGAGATCGGCGCCATGACGCGGGCGCTGAGACTGTTCCGCGACAGCCTGATCGAGCGCGACCGCCTGAGCCGCGAACGCGATGAGCAGCGGCGAACGATCGAAACGGCGGTGGAAACGATCTCGGACGGCATCGTCCTTTACGACAGCGGCGATAAGCTGGTGGTGGCCAACAGCCGGTTCCGTGAGTTGTACGGCGGCCTGCGCCACCACGTCAGGCCGGGGGTGCCGTTCGAGCAGATTGCCCGGGCGGCCCTTGATCTCGGAGTTCACGATCCCGGCGATCAGACAGCCGAGAGCTGGCTGGAAAACCGGCTGGCGGAGCATCGCCACCCTTCCGGCTCACACGTCCACAAACACAAGGACAATCGCTGGATTCGCATCACCGAGCGGCGGACGCCTGACGGAGGGACCGTGGTGGTCTACACCGACGTCACCGAACTGAAGGAGCATGAACAAGAACTGCGCGAGGCTAAGGAGCGGGCGGAGCAGGCACTCCAGGACCTCAAGCGGGCGCAGAACAGTCTGGTGCAGGCGGAAAAGCTGGCCCTTCTCGGCCAGCTGGTGGCGGGCATCGCCCACGAAATCAAGAACCCGCTGAACTTCGTGAACAACTTCGCCGGCCTGTCGGTCGAATTGCTCACCGAGCTGCAAGAAGCGCTGGAAGGCTGCCTGCGGTCGGCCGATGCCGGGACGCAAGGCGAAGTCGCCGACCTGATGCAGATGCTGGTCGGCAATCTGCGCAAGATCAGCGAGCACGGCACGCGCGCCGATTCCATCGTCAAGAGCATGCTGGCGCACTCGCGCGACGGACCCGCCGAGCGCCGGCCGGCGGATATCAACGCGCTCGTCGAGGAAAGCCTGAACCTCGCCTACCACGGCGCCCGGGCGCAGGATCAAAGCTTCAACGTCACGCTGCAGCGGGGCCTGGATGAGGCGGCTGGCGTAGTGGAGCTC
>DAIQPV010000184.1:0-6726 GCA_036787145.1 Rhodospirillales bacterium | reverse complement strand
GCGGCCGCCCGTGCCGGCGATGGACTCCGGCGCCGTGGCGCAGACGCCCGCTCCAGCGATCCCGCCCCGTCCCGTGCCGAAAGCAGCACCACCCGTGGCGCCCTCTCAGCACGTCGACACCACCCCCCGTGCTGCTGGCAACGCCGTCGAGACCGCTGAGCTGCCGCCGGTGCGGCAGGCGGAAACGAAGCCGGAGACGAAGCCATCGCCGCGCGGACGGCAGGGGGCGGCGCTGCTGATGGAGGGGGACGAGTACTTCTCGGCCGGCGACATCAAAGCGGCTCGTGCGATCTACCAGGAAGCGGCGGAGCAGGGCAGCGCCGAGGCGGCACGACGGCTCGCGCAGACATTCGATCCGCGAAACGTTGCGGCGACGTCGCGGGATGCGAGCGCCGCGGAGGCCATCCTCTGGTACAAGGATGCCGCGCGGCGGGGCGATCGGCGGGCGCGCGGCGAACTTGAAGGATTGGAAACCTGGCTGGAAGACGCCGCGGCATCCGGAAATGCCGAGGCGCAGCGGGTTCTTCAGACGTGGCGATCGGCCTCGACCGACGGGGCAAGGGGGCATTCCTCCGCCGAGCCGTGAGGCCCCCCGCGTGGAATGCAGCTTGCGCGGAAATCAGGCGGTGATCATTACCTTCACCGCGCCGGCGGTGATCTCCGCCGGTTCCGGCTGCAGATCCGCCACGTTCTCGGTCAGCCAGGACGACGCGCTGTCGTTCGATTCGAGGGCCATAGCCTCGGTCGAGAAGATGCTGATTGTCGCCATCACGCCATTCCCCCCGTCGATGGCGTAGTACGCGATAAATCCGGGGGAACGCCGCAACAGCGGCACGAAGCTCTCGGTGATCTTGCGGCAAACCTCAGCAACTGAACGCACGTTTTGATAGCGGCGAATGCTGATGTGCATGACGACGGCTTCCTCCTCCTGCGACGCCAACGCTTCTCTTGCCCGACTCCCCGGCGGCGGGGCGCAAAGCGGCGGCGACAGCCCGTGAAACCTGCTCAAGGCCCCTGGCCATCTTCATTATCTTGGTTCCCGGCCAACAAGCCGGCGGCGCCCCATTTCAGGGCGCCGGAGTAAACCAAGAATTGCCGGCAATGTCCACGGGCGCAGAGGCGTTCCCAGCGCCCTCCTCCCGACGGTCCGGGCATCCGTTGCCCGGACGGCGGCCTCGAGGTCGCGTTGATCCCCATGCATGAGTCCCCACCGAACGCGAGCCAAGCCGCGGGGACTGGCACGACGAATGCCGGATGGAAAGGGCGGAAGCGATGCCGGAGGTGCTGCTGGTTCCTCATTCGGCGAGCCGTCACCGGCTCCGGCGGCAGCAGGCTTTCCGGCCGTCGGCATCCCTTCCGACGACAACGTAGCAACGGGGCGCGTCCCGGCAACTCCTCGCGGATCGACGGCACAGAGTGCGACGGGCACGTTCGGGGCGGGACTGGTGCCCGCGGGGGGACTCGAACCCCCACTCCCGGTCGGGAAACGGATTTTAAGTCCGTTGCGTCTGCCGATTTCGCCACGCGGGCTGGCGAGGCGGCGCGACGTTAGTCGGCTGCCGCCGGCTGGGCAACCCCATCCGCGCAACGAGACGCGCCTGAGGCGCGTCGGGCCGCTGCGAGAATAACGTCGTGGCTGGCGACCGTGGTGACGGCCGTCACAGCGTCGTGCGCGAGAAAGTTGCATGAACCTGAGCGTTCCGATCCGGGGAATGATGCAATGACCCGTAGAGGAGGATCGGTCTGTAGTAATAACCCAAATAAGTTATTAACAGTCATGGTGTATATAAACTGTATTACAATAATATTGATTCATGCTTATGTAGTGATATAGTTATACAATATTTGTAAACCGGCTCAGTAAGAGGTATTGAACATGACTGTGGGGAGCAGAATCGTGACTAAACTGCTGTTTTGGGTATCTTTGTCAATAATGACACTTTCGGGCGCGACGTCTGTCCGGGCGCAGGCCACGGCCATTCCGAATGGAGGCAGCTCTGCTCAAACCAAGGGCTTTTTCGGCGCCCCTATCGACTGGCCGATTATCGGGCTTCATGCGATCCTGTTACCCGATGGACGGATCCTGTCCTATGGCACCGACGAGCGGGGTCAGCAGACGGGCCAGTTCATTTATGATGTCTGGAATCCGGCGCTGGGGACGGGGGCCGACTCCCACAACACGCTGCCGAATACCACCGGCACCGACCTTTTTTGCAGCGCACAATCAATCTTGAGCAACGGGCAGGTTTTGCTCACCGGCGGCGACCGAACGATTAACGGTGTTCGCAATTACTCGACCGAACAATCCAATGTCTTCGATCCGGCGACCAATACGCTTCAGCCGAATGGCGCCATGTCCTACCCCCGCTGGTATCCCACCATCGTCCGCATGCCGAACGGCGACGCTGTCATTCTCGGCGGCCGGCAGGAGCCGGAAATCGATGCGCCGACACCCGAGGTCTTCAATCCGGCGACGGGCTGGCGCCTCCTCTCGGGAGCGACCAACGAGAATGCGTACGGCTTTCCGGACGGGAACTGGTACTATCCGCGCGCCTTCGTCACCCAACAGCGCAAGATTTTCGTGCTGGGCAACTGGACGGTGACGTACATGCTGAACCCGGCGGGCGAGGGGACGATCGCCGAGACGGCGACGGTCGTCCCGCCCGGCGACTATCAGCTGCCGTCGGTGATGTACGCCGCAGGCAAGGTGCTGTCGTTGCGCCTCGACCGCAAAGTTGCCCTGATCGATACGAGCAAGTCTCCGCCGGCCGTCACCGCGACGTCCGACATGGACCGCGTGCGGTACTGGGCCAACACCACGGTGCTTCCCGATGGGAAAGTCCTGGTGAATGGCGGCTCAGCGGTGGCCAATGAACTGAGCGGCATCGCCTATACCACCCAGATCTGGAACCCGGCGTCCGGCAAGTGGACCACCGGCGCCGCAGCGGCCAAGCCGCGTCTTTATCACTCCATCGCCCTGCTGCTGCCGGATGGCAGTGTGCTGACCGGCGCCGGCGGCGCACCGGGCCCGATCAGCAACCTGAACATGGAGATTTACTATCCGAGCTATCTCTATCGCAAGGATGGGTCGGGGCGGCCGGCCCCACGGCCTGCGATCACCGAAGCTCCCGGCCTGCTGCGGGCGGGCCAAACCTTCGCCATAACGGTGGACAGCTCGGCCAAGATCAATCGCGTCACGATTGTGCGCACAGGGTCGGTAACGCACGCATTCAATCCCGATCAGCGGCTCCTCAGCCTGACGTTCACGCAAAATGGCCAGCAATTGCAGATGACGTTACCGACGAACACCGGCAATCTCTTGCCGGGCTATTACATGATGTTCGTGATCAAGGGCGGTGTGCCGTCGGTTGCGAAGATCATCAAGATCGACGCCTGACGTCGGGCGGGTGGGACTGAAGCCGCTGACTCTCACACGGGGCGCTGACACGGGGGCACTGACACGGGGGGCACTGACACGGGGGGCACTGACACGGGGGCACTCATACGGGGGCAACACCAAACGCCCCCCGTGTTCACCCTTTTGCCTTAGCCTGCGGCGGCCGGGGCGGAAGCGGGGCGTAGTCGTCCACGCGGCCGCCGACCAGTCGCACTGGCGGGCCGAAAGCGGTCAACCGGGATTTAACGCCCGCGTCAGGCCGCCCGGCGGCCCGCGCCCCTATCACTCAGCGGCTAAGCGCCCGCTTCCTCGGCTTCCAGCGCCCGTTCCGCGGCCAGCATGTAGTCGCGGGTCCGGGGGAGGGCGTCCACCTGCCTGGCCAGCTGAACCTGGAACACCGCCTGATCCAGCCAGCGGAAGGCAATCTCGCTGCCGGCGAGATAGAACTCCCACATCCGGCAGAATCGCTCGTCGTAAAGCTCGGCCGCCAGGCTGCGGTTGGCGAGGAAGCGCTCGCGCCAGCAGCGCAAGGTCTGGGCGTAATGGAGACGCAGAATCTCCACGTCGGTGACGAGGAGCGCCGCCCGCTCCACTGCCGGCACCAGCTCCGATAGTGCCGGGACGTAGCCGCCAGGGAAAATATACTTGCGGATCCAAGGTGTTGTGACACCCGGACCGTCGGTTCGGCCGATGGTGTGCAGCAGGGCCACGCCTTCGCCGGTGAGACGCTGGCGCACGCAGTTGAAAAACGCATCGAACTGACTCAGGCCCACGTGCTCGAACATGCCGACCGAAACGATGCGATCGTAGGTCCCCGTCTCCTCGCGGAAGTCACGAAGGAAAAACCGCACCTTGCCCTCGAGCTGCCGGTCTGCCGCCCGTCGCCGGGAGACCTGGAGCTGCTCGTCGGACAGTGTCAGGCCGGTGACGTCGGCGCCGAGCCGCTCGGCCAGCCAGAGAGCCAGTCCGCCCCAACCGCTGCCAATATCCAGCACGCGCATTCCCGATTCAATGCGCAGCTTGGCCGCGATGTGCCGGCGCTTAGCTCGCTGCGCCGCGTCGAGATCCTGCTCGGGTCGGGCGAAGTAAGCGCAGCTATACTGGCGGTCCTCATCGAGAAACAGCTCGTAGAGCTTGCCCGACAGGTCATAATGGTGAGCGACGTTGCGGCGCGCCCGGTGGACCGGATTGAACTGCTGCATGCGACGGAACAGCAGATCGACCCTGTGCGCGCCTCTGGCGAGCGGGTCGCCCGGCGCGGCGGCGAAATTGCGCCCCATCAGATCGAGGAAATCGTAAAGGGACGCGTCCTCCACCGTCAGCGTTCCCTCGGTGAAGGCCTCGCCTGCGTAGAGCTCCGGCCGGAAGAACAGCTTCCAGTGCAACGCCGGGTCATGCAGCCGGATGGTCACCTCGGGAGGCCCGCCGGGACCAAAGACATGAACACTGCCGCCCGCATCAATGACGGTCAACCGGCCAAGGCGAACAACCCGCTTCAGAAATCGCGCCAGCAGCATCTGTCCCGCAATCGCCCTTATCGGCCGAGAGGCCTATCGCTGGCTGCTGGCCGGTCTCACGGGGAAAGCCGGGCCGAAGTGTGACAAAAGCGACTCCCGCCTGCAACGGTGTCACGGTGCCGGTGCGGCCGGCGTCCCAAAGCGTCGTTCCAAAGCATCGGTGAGGACGGACTCGGGTTCGCGGCGTCGCAACGCGACGCGCCGTCATAGCGGGCTCAGGTGCCCAAAAACCACCGGATGAAAACCACCGGATGAAGACCACCGGACGAAAAACAGCCCGGCGGAAGCGGGCGCCGCCAACCCTGGATCCGCCGCCGCAGACGGAGGCTAGCCGCCGACCGGCGTCCGCGAGAGCATGGCCTCGGCGCCAACCTCGGCTTCGGTTTCAAGGAGCTCTTCCAGGGCTTGCTCGTCTTCCTCGGCCCGGTCGGCGTCCATGCCGGCAACGGCGGCCCCCGTCCGCGCCTGCATCTCGGCTTCCCCGGGCGTGCGCGCAACGTTGACGGTGATGCGCTCGATCACCTCCGGGTGGAGGCCGACCGCGACGTCGTGCAATCCCAGCATTTTGATCGGCTGCTGAAGCCTGATCTGCTGGCGGCCGACGGTAAAGCCGGCGGCGGTGACCGCGTCGGCGATATCGCGGGCGTTCACCGAGCCGTACAACTGGCCTGCTTCGCCCGCCTGGCGGATCAGGACAACGGTCAGTCCGCGCAGCTTTGCAGCGACGGCTTCCGCGTCGCCGCGCCGCGCGAGGTTGTTTGCCTCGAGCTGGGCCCGCTGCTCTTCGAAGCGCTTGCGGTTGTCGTCGGTCAGCCGAACGGCCTTTTTTTGCGGCAGCAGATAGTTTCTGGCATAACCCGGCTTCACCCGGACGACCTCGCCCATCTGGCCGAGTTTCTCGACCCGTTCGAGAAGAATGATTTCCATGGTTTGGAACTCCCTAGTCGTTGGCCGCGGGCGGACTGGGACCGAGTCGCCGGCGGATGCCCACCCATTGTTCGGCGATTCCCAGCGCCGCGACCACCATCGCGGCAAAAACGAAAAAAAACATGAGCAAGCTGTAAAAGGCCATCAGCAGCAGAGTCCGCGAACGTGCCTGACGGGCGAAGCAATGGACGACGGCCAGCCCCACCAAAAAGTAAGGTGTCAGCAAGATAACACTGACGTTGCGGGCCACATAAGCGATATCCCCGCTCCCGAGCAGGCCGATCACGGCGGAGACGACCAATGGCCAGTCGAACCACCCGGGCAGGCGCACCGCCGACCAGCGCGGCTTCGGCCGGAGATTCCAGCTCCGCGCCACCAGCACCGCCTGCGCCAGGGCGGCATTGGCCACGATCGTCAGCAGCCAGAACACCGCCGAGAAGCCGGGGAACAACGGCGCCACCTGGTCGATCAGGGCAGTGCGGGTCTCCTCATCAAGGCCCGCGATCATCTCCGTCGCCGTGGCAAGGAGCGCACGAACGCTCTCTTCGACGCCGGCTGAAGCCCCGCCGGCCCCGCCGGCAAGTGAGGTGGCGGCGACGACGAACGCCATCAGCAAGGTCAGCGTGGCGAGAACATGGCCAATTGGCCGCCATTGGCCGGCGGCAGCCCCGGTTGTTCTGAGCGACTGCTGGACGATCAGCCACGACGGGATGACATGCATTCCGGCATAAAGGCCTGCGGCGGCAAACCCGCCGAAAACCGTTGCCAGCGCCAATCCGGCGGCGGCCGCGAGGCCAAATCCCGACATTCCCAGTGCAAGCCCAGCCATCAGCAGAGGGAGAGCGGCCAGATACACGGCGATGATGCCGATCGGAGAGCCAACCA
>DAIQPV010000183.1:0-6738 GCA_036787145.1 Rhodospirillales bacterium | reverse complement strand
GCTTCCGCCCCGGCAAGGTGCCGCTTGGGCTGATGCGCAAGCGCTTCGGCGACGCGGTCAAGAGCGAGGTCGTCGAGCAGGCGATCAACGAAAGCTCGCAGGCGGTGATCAGCGAGCGCGGCCTGCGCGCGGCGCTGCCGCCCAAGGTGGAACTCTCGGCGGCGGCGGGACCGGGCGACCTCGAATACACGCTCGCCGTGGAGCTGCTCCCCGAGATCACACCTCCCGACTTTGCGCAGATCAGTCTTGAACGCCTGGTCGCGACGGTGGACGAGGCGGAAATCGAGCGGAGGATTGAGCGCTTCGCCGCGGCTGTCGGCGAGGAGACGCCGGCCGGCGATCGTCCGGCGGCAGATGGCGACGTGGTGGTTTTGGATGTCCTCGAACCCCAGGACGATCCCTGGCCGTTCCAGCCGCAAAGCCTGTCGGGTGTCCGCCTTCTGATCGGAAGTCAGGGGCCGCTGCCGGACTTCGACGCGCAGCTCGTGGGACTGGCGGCCGGCGCAGAGACCACTGTCTCGGTCACCGTCCCCGAAGATGCCGAGCGCGCCGATCTGGCGGGAAAGGAGCGGATTTACGCGGTTTCGCTCAAGGAGGTGCGGGTCCGAGCGCCGGCCGCGATTGACGACGAGCTTGCGAAGAAGGGCGGCTGGGAAAGCCTGGACGACCTGCGGTCCTGGCTGCGCGAGCAGCATCAAACCGAACTGAAGTCCTTCTCGCGCCTGCGCCTCAAGCGCGCGCTGCTCGACCGGCTGGCGCAGCTTTATGATTTTGCCGTTCCCGGCGGGCTCCTCCAGCGCGAGTACGAGTCTCTCGTCCGGCAACATCAGGAGGAGGGAGGGTCGGCGGAGACGACCGCGCACGAACACGAGCATGTCCACGACGAGCATTGCGGGCATGACCACGATCATGACGAGGCGCACGACCATGGGCACGACCATGACCATGGGCACGACCACGACCACCACCATGAGCACGATCACACGCCTGCCGACGCGGCTCTGACGGACGCTCAGAAGGCGGAATATCGCGATCTGGCGCTGCGCCGCGTGCGCCTGGGCCTTGTTCTTGCGGAAGTCGGGCGTGCCAACAATCTGAGGGTTCAGCAGGACGAACTGGCGAAGGCGATGATCGCCCACGCCCGGCGGTTTCCCGGTCAGGAACAGGCCGTTCTCGATTTCCTGCGCAAGACTCCTCAGGCGCAGGAGGCCCTGGCGGCGCCGCTGCTCGAGGAAAAGGTGGTCGACTTCATCCTTGAGATGGCGAAGGTCGATGAACGCCAGGTTGAGCCCGCCGAGCTGTTGCGCGAACCGGATGACGAGCCACATCATCTCAGTGAATCGGACGCGACGCCTTCCTGACCGGCGGCGGAACGGCTTGCGCCCCATCACAGACTCTCGCGGCTTGTTGGTGGAAGATCCGCGTGCAATGTCGCCGACTAGGCCGCAGCGCACAGGCCAGCCGCGGGGAACACGCGGAAGAGGGGTTTTAAGTTGGAAGCTTACATGAATATGCTCGTCCCGATGGTCGTCGAAACGACCAATCGCGGTGAACGTGCTTACGATATCTACTCACGACTGTTGAAGGAGCGAATCATCTTTCTGACCGGAGCGGTCAATGACGGCGTTGCCAGTCTGATTTGCGCTCAGCTGTTGTTCCTGGAATCCGAGAATCCGAACAAGGACATTGCATTCTATATCAACTCACCGGGCGGACTGGTGACCGCAGGCCTGGCAATCTACGACACCATGCAATACATCCGGCCTGATGTCTCGACCGTTTGCATCGGCCAGGCGGCGTCGATGGGATCGCTTCTGCTCGCTGCCGGTGCGGACGGCAAGCGCTTTGCGCTGCCCAACGCGCGGATCATGGTTCACCAGCCGTCCGGCGGTGCGCAGGGCCAGGCCACCGATATCGAGATCCAGGCGCGGGAGATTTTGTCGCTGCGGGCGCGGTTGAATTCGATTTACGTCAAGCACACCAAGCAGAGCCTCGAGGTGATCGAGAAGGCCGTTGAGCGGGATCGCTTCATGAGTCCCGAGGAAGCGCGGGACTTCGGGCTGGTCGACGAGGTTGTTGTAAGCCGGCCGCGTACCGATGAGGGGGATCGGCCGACGACACTGCGGCCACAGCGAACCTGACGGATGGCTTGCGTCGCCTTAGGTGCGGGCCGCCGTCGGCATTTCGTGATTGTGCCACACGCTCGCAAGTGGATAACATAGCGCCGTTAACGGCGCGGTTACGGAAGAGGCCATGAGCAAATCCGCCGGTGGTGATTCCAAGAATACGCTTTATTGCTCGTTCTGCGGCAAGAGCCAGCATGAAGTCCGTAAATTGATCGCGGGTCCGACCGTGTTCATTTGCGACGAGTGCGTCGAGCTGTGCATGGACATCATCCGCGAGGAGCACAAGACGGGCCTGATCAAGTCCGGCGACGGGGTGCCGACGCCGCAGGAGATCTGCCAGGTGCTGGATGACTATGTCATCGGCCAGGGCCGTGCCAAGAAGGTGCTGTCGGTCGCCGTCCACAATCACTACAAGCGAATCAACCACTCGACCAAGAACAACGACGTCGAGCTGGCCAAGTCCAACATCCTGCTGATCGGCCCCACCGGCTGCGGCAAGACGCTGCTGGCGCAGACGCTGGCCCGCATTCTGGATGTGCCGTTCACCATGGCCGACGCGACCACCCTGACCGAGGCCGGGTACGTTGGTGAAGACGTCGAGAACATCATCCTCAAGCTGCTGCAGGCCGCGGACTATAACGTCGAGCGGGCCCAGCGCGGGATCGTCTACATCGATGAGGTGGACAAGATTTCGCGCAAGTCGGACAACCCCTCGATCACCCGGGACGTGTCGGGCGAGGGGGTGCAGCAGGCCCTGCTGAAGATCATGGAGGGCACGATTGCGAGCGTGCCTCCCCAGGGCGGCCGCAAGCATCCGCAGCAGGAGTTTCTGCAGGTCGACACGACCAACATCCTGTTCATTTGCGGTGGCGCATTCTCTGGCCTGGACCGCATCATCTCGGCGCGGACCAAGGGCACGACGGTGGGCTTCGGGGCTGACGTGCGTGCCCCCGACGAGCGGCAGACCGGCGAGATTCTCAAGGAGGTCGAGCCCGAGGACCTGCTGAAGTTCGGTCTCATCCCGGAATTCATCGGCCGGCTTCCGGTGATCGCCACACTCGGCGATCTGGACGAGGCGGCCCTGGTGGATATTCTGACCAAGCCGAAGAATGCGCTGGTCAAGCAGTACCAGCGCTTGTTCGAGATGGAGGGCGTTCGTCTCGACTTCACCGAAGGTGCGCTGAAGAGCGTCGCGCGGCGGGCGGTCCAGCGCAAGACGGGTGCGCGCGGCCTGCGCTCGATCATGGAGAGCATCCTGCTCGACACCATGTTCGACCTTCCCGGTCTGGAAGGCGTCGAGGAGGTGGTCATCAATCGCGAGGTCGCCGACGAGCAGGCAAAGCCCCTGTTCATCTATGCCGACCGCCGGGGTGATGTCGGCAGCAGCGCCTGAAGCCCGCTCGATCTTGGGCAATGCCGGCCGGGAGCGGAATGCTCGCTTCCGGCAGGCGGTTGCCGCTTTCGCATCGTCAGATTCCTCATCGCTGGACCCCCGGTCGGCAACCCGCGTGGTCCGGAGGGGTGGGGTTGACCGCAGCGAGGCCGTCGACCACCTTAGTTGGCGTCCGTGCCGCGGAGCCGTGCCAGGATCACCCTCGGTCTTAATCTGCCCGCGGCAAGGGCAAGAATAAGGAATTTCAGATTGACCTCTCCGAGCACGCTCTTCCCCGTCCTGCCGCTCCGCGACATCGTTGTCTTCCCGCACATGATCGTGCCGCTGTTTGTCGGGCGCGAGAAGTCGGTTCGCGCGCTCGAAGACGTAATGAAGGACGACCGGCAGATTCTGCTGGTGGCGCAAAAGAATGCCGCGCAGGACGATCCCTCGCCGGCTGACATCTTTTCGATCGGTACGGTCTCGACGGTGCTGCAGCTGCTGAAGCTGCCCGACGGCACGGTGAAGGTGCTGGTTGAGGGTGGACAGCGGGCGCGGATCGAGAAATTCACCGATCGTCAGACGTTCTTCGAGGCTGAGGCGGTGATTCTTCCCGACCGCAGCGGCGAGCGCCAGGAACTGGAGGCGCTGTCGCGCTCGGTCATCGGGCAGTTCGAGCAGTATATCAAGCTCAACAAGAAGATTCCGCCGGAAGTGCTGGTCTCGATCAATCAGATCGAGGATCCCAGCAAGCTGGCCGACACCGTTGCCTCGCACCTCGCGCTGAAGATTGCCGACAAGCAGGAACTCCTGGAGATCGAGACGGTCGCGGAGCGGTTGGAGCGCATTTACTCCTACATGGAGTCGGAAATCGGCGTCTTGCAGGTGGAGAAGCGCATCCGCAGTCGCGTCAAGCGGCAGATGGAGAAGACGCAGCGCGAGTACTACCTCAACGAGCAGATGAAGGCGATCCAGAAGGAACTCGGCGAAAGTGAGGATGGCCGGGACGAGGCCGGCGAGTTCGAGGAGCGCATCAAAAAGACGGCACTGAGCAAGGAGGCGCGCGAAAAGGCGCTGGCCGAGCTGAAGAAGCTGCGCTCGATGAGTCCGATGTCGGCAGAGGCGACGGTTGTCCGCAATTATCTCGAGTGGATGCTGACCATCCCCTGGAAGAAGCGCACCCGGGTTAAGAAGGACATCAGGAACGCCCAGGAAATCCTCGATACCGACCACTATGGCCTGGCCAAGGTCAAGGAGCGGATTCTCGAGTACCTCGCGGTGCAGCAGCGGACGAACAAGCTGCGGGGTCCGATCCTGTGCCTGGTCGGACCTCCGGGTGTCGGCAAAACGTCGCTTGGGAAGTCGATTGCGCGCGCCACGGGTCGAAACTTCGTGCGCATGTCGTTGGGCGGGGTGCGGGATGAAGCCGAAGTCCGCGGCCACCGGCGCACCTACATCGGCTCGATGCCGGGCAAGGTCATCCAGGGGATGAAGAAGGCGAAGTCGTCCAATCCGCTGTTCCTGCTCGACGAGGTGGACAAGATGGGGCACGACTGGCGCGGCGATCCCGCCTCGGCGCTGCTCGAAGTTCTCGATCCGGAGCAGAACTCGACCTTCAACGATCATTACCTTGAAGTGGACTATGATTTGTCGGACGTCCTGTTCGTCACGACGGCCAATACCATGAACATGCCGCCGCCGTTGCTGGACCGGATGGAGATCATCCGCATCTCCGGTTACACGGAAGACGAAAAGGTCGAGATCGCCAAACGCCATCTGCTCCCCAAGCAGATCGAAGCCCACGGGCTGAAAGAGGGAGAGTGGTCGATCTCCGACAACGGCTTGCGGGAGTTGATCCGGCATTACACGCGCGAGGCCGGCGTCCGCAACCTGGAACGTGAACTTGCCAATCTGACGCGGAAAGCCATCAAGGAAATCATGATGGGCGAGCAGAAGGCGATTCACGTCAACCGCAGCAACCTCACCACCTACGCCGGCGTGAAGAAGTTCCGCTACGGCGAAGCGGAAGAGGACGATATCGTCGGCGTCACCACCGGCCTGGCCTGGACCGAAGTGGGCGGCGAGCTGCTGTCGATCGAAGCGGTGATGGTGCCCGGCAAGGGCCGCGTCACTTACACCGGCAAGCTTGGAGACGTGATGCAGGAGTCGATTCAGGCGGCGAAGTCCTTTGTGCAGTCCCGGGCGATTCGCTTCGGTATCTCGCCGGTGATGTTCGCTCGCCGCGACATCCACGTGCACGTGCCGGAGGGTGCCACGCCGAAGGATGGTCCATCGGCCGGCGTCGCGATGGTGACGTCGATCGTCTCGGCGCTGACCGGAATCGCCGTGCGTAAGGACGTGGCGATGACCGGCGAAGTAACGCTGCGCGGCCGCGTTCTGCCGATCGGCGGGCTGAAAGAGAAGCTCCTGGCGGCCCATCGCGGTGCCTTGAAGACCGTGCTGATACCGCGCGACAATGAACGCGAGTTGTCGGAAATACCGGATAACATCAAGAAAGACCTCACAATTATTCCGGTGGCGACCGTCGATGAGGTGTTGAAGAACGCGTTGGTCAGTGACTTGACTCCCATAGAATGGGACGAAAAAGCGGACCTGCAGGCAGCAGTCGCCAATACTGGAGATGAGGACGATGTCGGCGGCGTGCTCACCCACTAGAAGCGTAGCCGCTGGTCAAAGGCTGGAAACCCGCAGAAAGTGCCCGTTCAGGGGGTAATCTGTTCGTTCAGCGATTGACGACCCGATTGCCCGCGAACTAAACTTTTGTCGCGAAATGCCCGTATGTTTCATGCCCTTAGCATTTCGCGACTCTCCATCCCAAGACGGGGGGCTGATGTTGAACAAGAATGACCTCATTGCCAGCGTTGCGACCGACACCGGCTTGCCGCGCCAAGATGCAGCAAAGGCTGTTGACAGCGTATTTCATGCCATCACTGAAGCGTTGAAGGATGGCACCGAAGTGCGGCTCGTTGGATTCGGGACGTTCAGCGTTGCGGAACGGGCGGCGTCGCAGGGGCGCAACCCGCGCACCGGGGAAAGCATCCATATTTCTGCCTCGCGGACTCCGCGGTTCCGCGCCGGCAAGACTCTCAAGGATGCCCTGAACTAGGCGTTAACCAGGCGTTAACCAGGCGTTTCCGGCCGCTGCGCGGTTCCGCCCGGCGGTCGGTTCGTATTTTGGGTGGTGGCCTGACGGCTGCATAGTCGATGGGCGGTTAGCTC
>DAIQPV010000182.1:0-6772 GCA_036787145.1 Rhodospirillales bacterium | reverse complement strand
TGCGCTGAATGAATCCGTTGGCTTCACGGGTAATTGCGGTTGTCGAATATTCGTTACCGCGGATCAGCGTTTTGTTCTTCCACCAGTCTAAGTCGCCAAGAGTGTCAAGATGGTTGACGTAGTCAATCTCGCCGGTCAGGAAGCCGTAAAAGAGGCTGAATCCCTGGGTGGTTGGGTTGAATTGTGGCGCGTCGCCGAGATGCCACTTGCCGACGATGCCGGATCGGTACCCGGCGTTCTTCAAGACTTCGGCAAGGGTAATTTCGGTCTGTTTCAACCCGGCAGGCGTGTTCGCCAACAGGGCGCCCTCGAGCCCGGCGCGTTGCGGGTAGCGGCCGGTCATCAGCGCCGCCCGGGTCGGCGTGCATACCGCACCGTTCGAATGGAAATCGGTAAAGCGCATCCCCTCGGCGGCGAGCGCATCGATGTTCGGCGTTGCGATCGTCCCGTTGTAGCTGCCGAGATCGCCATAGCCCACGTCGTCGAGGAGGATGACGACGACGTTCGGCTTGGCAACCGCCGCGTCGGCGGACACGGTCATCGCGGCGGTCATGAGCAATGCCGCGAGAAACGCCGTGACCCTCGGGATTATCGTCGATTTCGACGCGCCGATCGCTGGCTGAGCAGAAGTGCTGCTGGCAAACGCACTCCTGAGACGAGAAATTACAGATCCCGTGCACTGCGGCCACAGCCGATTCACTGTCATCATCGCATCCCCCCGTCTAAGTAACTCGGACTAAATCAACTGAGGTTATTAAAAGGACAAGCGTTTGACAACAGTGGTGCCGCAGGAGGGATTTGAACCCCCGACCCGCGCATTACGAATGCGCTGCTCTACCCCTGAGCTACTGCGGCTTTTCAATGACTTAGCGTGGGGACGCCGTTGCGTGGGTAACGCCCGAGGTCATGAGCCCGGGTGCTGGAGCTTAGCGGGTTGGTCGCCCGCGGGCAACCGGGAAGCCGGGCTGGGACGCCCGGCATCTCCGCCGAGCCACGCGACATCCTCGCCTCCGTCAGCCGCATCGCGCACCGGGTCCGTGAAAGGGCTGACCAGCCCCAGCGAGGCCGCGGCGATCCCGCGCCTCGTGCATCAGACCTTGCTCTCCCTGAACCCCGGTCCAGCCCACTGAGGCGGAATATCGGCGCCTTATAGCTTGCTACGGTTGGTGCTGGCAGTTATAGGAATTTTTTCTTTATCAGTGCTCAAGTTAATGCCATAAGAGCGTACGAGACACGGAGGCGCCGGTGAACAAGATCGAGGCCACGAACGTCGGGCAAGCCCTCGACGGGCTTGCCCTTGCGCTGGCCGGGCACGGTCACGTCTGGACCGACCAGCTGCGAACGTCCTTTGAACTGGCTATCGAAACCGTCAGCCGCTACGGCGGTTGTAAGGAGACTGATTCGTCGGTTTCAGCGAAACAGCCTCGTCCGACGCTTTCGATCGTATGGCCCCCTCGGTCCGGCCAAGCTTGAGGCCGATAACGCAAGTCGGCGTATTTTGGTCCGCGAGTTGACGCAATTGTCTGGTGTCTGATGCGGACCAGCGCCTGCCAGTGTTGCGTGTCGATTTGGTCATTGCATTCACCTTGAACAATTAAGCCAGCCACCTTGACCAGATTGCCGAGGTTGCCGAGGTTGCCCTACTGTCAGAGACGAATATGCATTAACCCCGGTGGCCAGCTGGCTTTGGGGGTTTTACGAGAAGGCCGGGCGTGCAACCCGGCCTTCATCGCTTAGGTCACGTGCTATTGTGGCAGCCGCCGGGCCCGAGTCAATATCTTGTGTATACGTTTTGTTCGCACTTGCAAATTTGCACACGAAGCTCTGGCAGCGACGTCGAAAATGGTGCGACTAGGGGAACAGCATTTCCTTCCATCAATCGGCGAGCCGGCATACGGTAGGCTAATCGATCGTAGCGCGCTCTGCTGCATATCTATGCATTATCTGTGTACATCGCGCACATATATAATTGAATAATGCTCCATTGACTGAAAAATCCGCACTCGTAATAAAATCAGCTCTTTTGTCCGCACGCATGCTTTTGAGACGGGAATTAATGTCCGCTGTTTTAGCATTTGGATCGTATACGACAATGCCAATCCCGCCGTATGCCCTAACAAGAGAAAGAGCGGGAATGTCCGTAGGGCCATCCCCGATATAAATCATATTATAGAAGGGTGCAAAGCGATCTCCTTCTTCGACCCTCGTGTTCACTGCACGCTTTTGATCTCGAAAAGAACCTTTCGAAATCTCAAAAAGGGACCGCGTCTTTGCGGTTTCGTCCATACAAAACACTGGAACACTCTCAGGTTCATCTTCGTACCCTTCGGCGACCACGATCTCGTATCGACAGCCAAATGTGTAAGTAATCAGATGTTTTGGAAGAATCTGTTCTACAAGATCTTTTAAGCCAGCCGAGACAATAAAGTGATGGATATCTACGCGGAGTTCAGAAAAGGGGCGCTCCTCCCCTAGATTTTTAAGCTTGATAAGGAAATCCTCGACATCAGCGTATAGAGATATCTCTGGTATGACAAATTGTTCGAAAAATTCCTTATTGAGCGGAATTTTCTTTTTTGAAGCGAGCCGGGACAACGAGTACATCCAAATAGGCGCGTCCATGGCGAGCACATGCTCCCACTTGGGTCGCTTCGCGTCACCCCGTAAAGACTTTATTGTTGTCCAAAACTCCTTGTCCGAGCCTGCCCCACTGAGTATCTCGATAACTTTGCTAGTTGAATCAAGAGGCGAGAGCGTGCCATCAAAATCCCAAACGATAGCGATATTTGGCATGCCTACTTTTTCTTAACTGAAGTGCTCGCCTGATTATTGGAAATTAGCCGGCCGCTTTCCGCATCTCGGCGTGCGCCAGTATTGATCTTGTGATATCCAGAAGTGTCAAACGTATGGTCGCGCAGGCGCTGCGTGAGCTGCGATTTCTTTGACTGAGGACGCTCCACCATGTCATCTCCCTCGAATGTGCATTTCCGGTTTCTTGTGGGTGAGTCGATTCGCGATCAACAACCCTGACAACTGAGCCGACTTGAGTGCGTCATGCTGAAACGACGCATTGTCGATCTCGTTTCCGCTTATTGCTTCAATAGCCGACGCCGTCCGCGCCCGCAATCGCGACGCTTCGGTGTCTGTTCCAGGCGAGTTGCGTCGGTTTTGCGCGGCGTGATTCCGACTCTGATCAAGCGTCGCTGGCGACTTGGTCGAACAGCTTGGCGCACCGCACGAAAGAGCATCGCTCGGGTCGTCGCTCAGTTTGCCCGAGGTGGCGTGACAGCGCCGGCGCGCCTATTCTTCTCCCATGGTCGCCTTTCTCAACCCCGCCATCTTCATGCCGGCCAAGCGGCCGCCGGTGCCTGCCGGCAAGCGGTTCGAGCTGGTTTCGCAGTACCAGCCGGCGGGGGATCAGCCGCGCGCCATCGCGGAGCTGACGGACGGCCTGCTGCGCGGCGAGCGCGATCAGGTGCTGCTGGGCGTCACCGGCTCCGGCAAGACCTTCACCATGGCCAACGTCATCGCGGCGCTGCAGCGGCCGACGCTGGTGCTGGCCCCGAACAAGATCCTGGCGGCGCAGCTCTATGCCGAGATGAAGGGGTTCTTCCCGGAGAACGCCGTCGAGTACTTCGTCAGCTACTACGATTATTACCAGCCCGAGGCCTACGTTCCGCGCACCGACACCTACATCGCCAAGGATTCCTCGATCAACGAGCAGATCGACCGGATGCGGCATTCGGCGACGCGCGCGCTGCTCGAGCGCAACGATGTGATCATCGTCGCCTCGGTCTCCTGCATCTACGGCATCGGCGCGGTCGAGACCTACGCCGAGATGGTGATGCGGCTCGGCACCGGCGACCGGATCGAGCGCAAGACGCTGCTGCAGCGTCTGGTCGAACTGCAGTACAAGCGCAATGACCTGGGCTTTGCGCGGGGCTTCTTCCGCGCGCCGGGCGACGTGGTCGAAATCTTCCCCTCGCATCTGGAAGACCGCGCCTGGAAGCTGTCGATGTTCGGCGACGACATCGAGGCGATCTGGGAAGTCGATCCGCTGACCGGGGAAAAGCTCGCCACGCTGGACGAGATCACCATCTACCCGAACAGCCACTACGTCACGCCGCGGCCGACGCTGCAGCAGGCGATCCCCCACATCAAGCAGGAGCTCAAGGCCCAGGTCGACACCTTCGTTGCCAGCGGCCGCCTGCTGGAGGCGCAGCGGTTGCAAGAGCGCACCACCTACGATCTGGAGATGCTGGAAACCGTCGGCGTCTGCAACGGCATCGAGAACTATTCCCGCTACCTCACCGGCCGCAATCCCGGCGAGCCGCCGCCGACGCTGTTCGAATACATCCCGGAGAATGCGCTGCTGATCGTGGACGAGAGCCACGTCACCGTGCCGCAACTGGGCGGGATGTTCCGCGGCGATTTCCAGCGCAAGTCGACCCTCTCCGAATACGGCTTCCGGCTGCCGTCGTGCATCGACAACCGGCCGCTCAAGTTCGAGGAATGGGAACAGATGCGCCCCGAGACGGTTTTCGTCTCCGCCACCCCCGGACCGTGGGAATTGGAACAGACCGGCGGCGTGATCGTCGAGCAGGTGGTCCGCCCGACCGGGCTGATTGATCCGCTGTGCATCGTCCGCCCGGTGGAAAAGCAGGTGGACGACCTGATGGCCGAATGCCGGGCGGTGGCGGCGGACGGCGGCCGGGTGCTGGTGACCACGCTCACCAAGCGGATGGCCGAGGACCTGACCGAGTATCTGCACGAGCAGGGGCTGCGCGTCCGCTACATGCATTCCGACATCGACACGCTGGAGCGCATCGAGATCATCCGCGACTTGAGGCTCGGCGCCTTCGATGTGCTCATCGGCATCAACCTGCTGCGCGAGGGCCTGGATATCCCCGAATGCCGGATGGTGGCCATCCTCGACGCCGACAAGGAAGGCTACCTGCGCTCGAAGACGTCGCTGGTGCAGACCATCGGCCGGGCGGCGCGCAACATCGACGGCCGGGTGATCCTCTACGCCGACCACGAGACCGAGAGCCTTCGCTACGCGCTGGCCGAGACCGAGCGCCGCCGCGAGAAGCAGCAAGCCTACAACGAGGCCAACGGCATCACGCCCGAGAGCGTCAAGAAGGGTATCTCCGACGTGCTGCAGAGCGTCTACGAAGCCGACTACGTCACCGTCGATCTGGGCGCCGCCGGCAGCCACGAGGTGGTCGGCAAGGATTTGAAGACGGTGATCGCCGAGCTGGAAAAGAAGATGCGCGAAGCGGCCTCCAACCTGGAATTCGAAGACGCGGCCAGGTTTCGCGACGAAATCCGCCGGCTGGAGGTACACGACCTTGGGCTGGACAAGCCGGGGATGGCGGCAGGCGCAACGGCCAGGGAGGCGAGAAGCCCCCAGCCACAGCCAGCGACGGCGGCAGCATCGAGGAGCGGCCGCCCCCCGCGCGTCGGCCAGAAGTCGGAAAGGCGAAAGCGCGTTTGACGGGCCTGCCTTTGAGTCTTCCGGCCTCTAAGTCTTCCGGACTCTGAAGCTGCGTCTCACGCCGGTACCATCAAAAGCCGACGGACATCACCCGTGCCCCGACCCTCAGGCACTTCAGAATGTCGTGGCAGCGTCATGGATAAGCGGACATCGCCTTATTCGCACGTAACCCCGGAAGAAACGCGGCTGCCGCCTACGTGCATGATTTGCGGCGGGGTCGGGTACCCTGTAAAGACCGAGAATGCCCGGGGACCCGCGGCGGCGAGGTCGCTCTCCACGAACTCGTACCATTCGCCTTGAGCGAACGTGCCAATCTTCAGGGGCTGGGACCATGGATAACCCGGCCGCGCTACTTTGCGTGCGTAGAACACGCCGCCTTTCGCCGCGTTCAGCCGCTCCACCCAGGTTACGTGCAGCACGCTGCTCCCTGCGCAGGCGCCCAGCGCGAGGCGCGGTTCGGTGGGCGAGCCTCGGGGATTTTGCTCGTCGAGCCGGACGGGTTCGGCACTCCAGGTGTTGTAGGGTGGCAGGCTGAACTTGTAGAAGATGCCGTCGCCCTTGCGGTAGACGAGGTGGGCGGTCCCGGCAGCACCGATCTTGATGTCCGGATCGTCCAGCCACAACCCGCTGTCGCTATCAGCAACGTTGTAGGCGATCGTCGTGCCGGAATCGGTGGACTTGCCGACGAAGATCGCCGTTCCCGGACCACCATCATTCCAAAACGCCCTGGCCACCAGGATCACTCCGCCGCGGCCCAGTGCCCACGAAAATTGCGTCCAATCACCGTCGAAGGACTCCTTGAAAGTCTGCGTAATCTTCTTCGGCGCGCTCCAGTTCTTGCCCTGATCGACCGAGCTCATAAGATACGTTCTGAAGGTGGCGTACCCGCAGAAAAGGGTAAACACCGATACCCTCGGACCGTCCGGCGCCACCACCAGGTGCAGATCGCAGACACCGATGTCGTCGTACTCCTCCGGGTTTTCGAACACGCTTTTTGGTGCGGACCAAGTGGCGCCAAGATCGGCGGAAACGCTGACTGCGACGCCGGTCGTGTAAGTGGGATCGAATTTCCGATACCGATGGGCCGCGTAGAGAAGCCGGCCATTGATCGCGTAGGCGACGACCGGCCTGCCATTGCCATATCGTGAGCTGCAATCGGTACCCGGAAGGCGTGGCAATCGCACCGGCCGCTGCCACGTCTTGCCGCCGTCAGCGCTCGCCCGGACGGAGCACTCGGGGTCATCGTCAATCGCGACCGCCAGGTGCCTGGGATCG
>DAIQPV010000181.1:0-6792 GCA_036787145.1 Rhodospirillales bacterium | reverse complement strand
GGCGGAAGGGCTCGGGCTGGAAGTTGATCCCGCCGTGCAGATGCAGACGGGCATCGGGGTCCTGTTCCGCCAGCCGACGCACCGCATCGAGCAGCACCAACACGCCCTTGTGCGGCGCAATGTTGCCGAAGAAGCCGAAGGTCCGGCGGCTGCGGCGCGCCGCAGGTGCTACAGGCACGACTGGCAGGCCATTGGCAATGAGCTCGATTTTGGCCGCCGGCAGCCCCCACGCGAGGTACCGGTCGCGGAGAAACCGGCTGGGCGCGATGAACTGGTCGATCTGCCGCAGAACATTCTGAACGTGCATCGTCCGCGCGGCGAAGCGCTGCGGCGCAATCTCCGGCAGGCATGCATGGCAGGTGTCGGGATCAGCCCCGCGGCACAGCCGGCCGGCGCCGGCGGAGGTCATCAGCCCGTCGTTGGCACAGATGGCGTGGTAATCGTGCAAGGTCAGGACGATCTTCGCGCTTTGCGCCACCCGGCGGGTCAGCAGCACGGCCTCAAGACCCAGCCGGGACAGATGATGGAAGTGGACGATGTCGGGACGGAACGAGGTCAGCAGCTCGCCCATCGCCTCGGCAAAGCCGCGTGTCTCGGCCTGGGCAATTGAAAAGCGATCGAATGCGCCCACCCACAGCAGCAACTCGTCGGCGGAACGGCCGATCGCCTGCAAGCGGCTTTCCGGACGGGCTTCGCGGTGCAGCGGACTGACGCAGCCGATGAACATCGCCTCGCAATCCCGGCGCTCCCGAACCGCTCGGAACAAGTCATGGGCGACGGTTTCCGTGCCGCCCGGCACCAGTGCGGGATGCCCGTGACAAAGGTAAAGGATGCGCGTCATGGTCAGGCCACCTTCCATGTGCCGGCGAGTGCCACAACTTTGCCGGGCATGCTTGTCCCCGTCGGGCCCGCATTTCCGCCCTCCGACCGAAGCTGGTGCCATCGCCGCTCCAGCAGACGCCGATCCAGTTCGATGCACGCGGCCGTTTGAGCCTCTGTTTCAGCCCGCACCGGTGTCGCCAGCCGAAAAACCGCGGGTTCCGGCAGCCGCCAGATTTCTGTGCCACGCGCAGCCGCCTGGAAGCACAGGTCTGCGACCGCGGCCTCTTCCAGAAGATAATTCCCGGCCGATGCCGGCAGTTCGTGCAGCAGCGCCCGGGAGAGCGCGAAGCAGTCCGGCGACACGGCATCGATGCGGCCGGCGACCGATGCCGGTGCATAATCACGGGGAAAGCCCGCCAGCAGCCGACGCAGCCGCCATCGGTCGCCGTCGTCGTGAGCAACGAGGGACCCGGCGGTGACGAGCGAGTGATCCGGATGAAGCACCTGCGCCGAAACGATCCCGCGCTGCGCCCTGGACTTCAGAAACTTGATAAGCTTGCTGAGCCAACCCGCTGATTCAGGGACGGTGGCGCGACCGAGGAACGCCACATAGGCGCCGCGTGCCGTTCTGCGGGCAACGTCGAGAATGCCCCCGGCGGGCGTAGCCCACTCGGCCACGACCAGCCGGCACGGAACCCCGTAAGCCGCATGCAGATCGCCGAGCAGGCGCTCGGCCTCGGCCCGATCCTGGGCACGGTCGACAAGATAGATGCACTCGGCGTCCTTGATCTCCGGATCGACAGCGAGAACCCCCATGCGCCAGCGCAGGATTTCGGGTTCCGCAGCAAAGGGAATGACGACCGAAAGCGAGGGACGGCTGGGTACGCAGCCGATGTTGCTGATTTCGACCGGGGTCGACTCTGCCAGCCGCTGCCGGACCACCGCTTGCAGCGCCGCCTCGATGCACCCCAGCAAAGCCTCGTCGGCACCTTCCGGCGGGATCGACGCGAGGATGCGCCGGCTGGCGTCTTCCGGCGTCAGCAGCGCCGGCCCTTCGCCCATGTCGATGGATTGTCCCGAGTGCAGGCCGGCCGAGATTCGGGCGGGCGCGCGGGCGGCGGCCGGATCAGGCTCACCCACGAACACCGCAAATCCCCGCCGTTCAGCACAGGTGCTGTCGGCGCCGCGGACGAAGCGGGCGAGTCCGTCGAGGCGCACGGAGCGGGTCACTCCGAGCCGCTCGACGGCAAGCCCCGCAATCAGGGAGTGCGGGTCGATCAGCTGCCCGGTGAGGAACAGGCCTTCGCCGCAATCGATGATCGACTCGATCTTCGCGTGCAGGAACCGTGCCTGCGTTTCTCCCTGGCGCTCCACCTCCTCGGTCAGGGCGCGGAGCTCGCGCAACAGCGGCGCTGCGGCGGGGCCGCAGTGTCCGCGCGCCAGGGTTTCCAGGATGAACCGCCGATGGTGCGGGCGCTGCTTTCCCTCCCGCGAGAACCACTCGCCGGCTGTTGGCAGTCGCCGGCGGGCCACGACGAGGGTGCGACAGACGAGGCCGTTCTCGCCGAAGATAACGATCGAGGTGCCGCGCCGGCGGGCGGTGTTCGGAACCACCAGGCCCAGTCCCTCACGCCCCGGGTGGACTCGCGACGTGGGCAGCAGCGCCGGCGGGGCGGGAATTCTGACCATGCCCTCATCCGTCAGCAGCATGGCGGAGAGCCGCTCGCCGAGCGTGTCCGGCACCACGCCCTCGCAAAACAGATGCTCCGGGGTCAGTGTACAGCGCGCGCTCAGGGCGCCTGAGCCGGCAACCATCTCGGCCAGCACGGCGCGGGCGTTGGCATTGAACAGGGGATCCGACGATGCCCGGAACAGCGGGCCGCAGACCTCCAGAACGAAGCGAGCCAGACGCGCGCGTCTGATACTGTCCAGACCGGCCACCAGAGCGTGCGCATCGAAGTCCTGATCCGACGACGGTGTCCGCCCGGAAGCCACAAAGCGGGCGACGAGGCTGCCGTCCCTCTCGCGAAGCTCCATCCTGGCGATGGCGGCAGCCGGAGAGGCAAGCGCCAGGAGATTGCGCCAGCCGGCATTATCGCGGGGCAGCGTGATGTGCGAAAAGGGCGGCCGCGCCCGGCAGCCGTCAACGCTGACCCGCAATCGTCCGCCGCTTGACAGGGCCGGGCCATTCCACTCCACCAGGAGAAGACGTTGCCCGAGGCGGTGGAGGACCGCCTGCGTGGAACAATCCTGAGCTGTCGACAGGGACATGGCAGCGGAGAAACTTTCCTTGGGGCATCCGAAATTGCCGGTTGCCCGCGGGCAACCGGCAGAGCCATGCGACGTTAGGAGACGTGCAGGTACTTGCTTGGATCAGCCTGGAGGTCATCGATTGACACACCCACCAGCGTCAGCGTGTCGCCATGGCCGAAGTCGAGGATCGCGCTGCCATCGTCATTGACGGCGAGATCAGCCACCTGCGCGGCGGAGGTAAGGCCGGAGCCATTGATGTTGCGGGCGATCTGGACGATGTCGCCGTCCTCGAAGTCCATGACGACATCGTTGCCACCGCCGCCATTGAACACGAAGGTATCCTGGCCCTGACCGCCCCACAGCTCGTCGTCGCCGGCGTCTCCGGAAAGCGTGTCCGCTCCCGCCCCGCCGAACAGCCGATCGCTGCCGGCGCCCCCGGAGAGGAGGTCATCACCGTCGCCGCCGTCGAGCAGGTCGTCGCCCTTGCCGCCGGTGAGGGCGTCGTTGCCGTCGCCGCCGTAAAGGTCGTCGTCGCCATCGCCGGCGTCCACGCGGTCATTGCCCGCTCCGCCATCGAGCAGGTCGTCGCCCTTGCCGCCGGTGAGGGCGTCGCCGCCGTCGCCGCCGTAGAGGCTGTCGTCCCCGTCGCCGCCGTTCAGGCTGTCGTCGCCGGTTCCGCCGTCGAGCAGATCGTCGCCCTTGCCGCCGTCGAGGATGTCGTCGCCGTCGCCGCCGTACAGCTTGTCCGAGCCGTCGTCGCCGAACAGCTTGTCGTTTCCGGTACCGCCGTCGAGGGTATCGTCCCCGGCCTCACCGTGCAGGAGATCGTCGCCGGTGCCGCCGTAGAGCTGATCATTGCCGGCCCGACCGAACAGCTGGTCGTTGCCGATGCCGCCAACGAGCTGATCCTGCCCGTCGCCGCCGAACAGCTGATCGTTGCCGGACCCGCCGTCGAGGAGATCGTCGCCCGCTTCGCCGGATAGCTGGTCGTTTCCCGCGCCGCCGCGCAGGATGTCGGCACCGTCGCCGCCGAACAGCTTGTCGTCGTCCGATCCCCCGTCCAGGGAATCATTGCCGGCGTCCCCAAACAGCGTGTCCTTGCCGGATCCGCCGGTGAGGATATCGCTGTCGTCGCCGCCGAACAGGACATCGTTACCGGACCCGCCGTCCAGCGTGTCAACGCCGGCGTCACCCATCAGCAGATCGTTGCCGGATCCGCCGGAGATCTGGTCATTGCCGCCGCCGCCGTGTATCGCGTCGCTGCCGCTGCCGCCGGACAGCAGCTCCCCGGCTGCTGTCCCAAATATAATATCGTCGTAAACCGATCCCGGAATGGTCGCCATGTGGCCACACCCTATGAAGAGGTAGATCGTTCTCTTGTTCAGCCGCGCATTCTGTGGAGCAACATTCTTGTACGTTATTCATTATTATGAAGCAAAATATATATTTAATACCTATTCGCTAACGAATAGCTGAGTACTTAGTAATAGCTTGTGTAGAGGTTCGCCTGAAATTGCCGTAATGTTGTTAAGACAGTTGGCCTCCAGCCTGGCGGAGCATGTTCCGTTTCATGGCCGACGCCGATCCGTTGCCCGGTGCATGTGAGAGGTTGGTCAAGACGCGTTCACGTTCCGGCAGAATTCCTGGCGCCCGATACCGTGGCTCCCACGGCTCCCGGATCCGCGGTAGCGCTCCTGACGGGCTTGACGGGGAATAAACGAAGCTAATATCTTGGCGAGCGTGGGTTCGCCTCTGTTATAAACAACTGAAAGTGGCGTTTAATGACACAGCCCCGGCTTTGTATCGGAGTTCCTGTTTACAATGGCGCGTCCGCTGGGTTCGCGGAAATGATTGAGTCTCTCCTTGCGCAAACGTTCGGTGATTTTGAAATTTTCATTACTGATAATTGCTCGACCGACGAGACCGGCGAGATCGGCCGGCGGTTCGCCGAGCAGGACAAGCGCGTCCGCTACGTCAAGAATGACACCAACATCGGCGCCTATCCGAACTTCAACCGTGCCTTCGAAGTCGCCAACCCGCAGACGTACTTCAAGTGGGCGGCGCACGACGACCTGTACAAGCCGACCTTTTTGGAAAAGTGCATCGAGGTGCTGGACCGGGAGCCCGACGTGGTGCTGGCCCACACCAGGGTCGATGTGGTGGACGAAACCGAGGGTCATTCGCTGGACCAGCATCCGGATTATATCCACGGGAAGCTGAGCACCGAAATCGATGAGCATGGCCGTCCGGTCTGGCTGATGGGGCCGTTGAACCTGGTTGAGTCGCCCGACCCGGTGAAGCGCTATGACGACTTCCTCAACCGCATGGTTGCCTGCTTCCAGCTGTTCGCGGTCGTTCGGGCGAGCGCCCTGCGCGGCATCACCATGCGCCCCTATCTCGGGTCCGATCGCACGCTGCTGGGTGAGCTTGCGCTGAAAGGACCGTTTCGTCAGGTCCCCGAGCGGCTTTACATCAACCGCTACCACAAGACGGTCACCCGGCTGCGGCCGATCAAGGAGCAGAATCTCTGGATCGGCGGGATGGCGAAGGGGTTGTCGCCGCGCCGTCAGCAACAGATTGATCTGCTGCGCGCGCCGTTTGAGGCGAAGCTGACGGCGGCGGAATGCTGGGGCTGCTTCGCCGTGGCGAGCCAGCACTTCGCCCGCCGGGAAACCGGCCGACTGGTCCGCACGCTGTTCTCTTCGTTTCCCGGGCTCGCGCGCCCCGCTATTCTGGCGGCCGCCACGATCGGGCTACCCGGCTGGTTTTGAGGGTTAGGAGACGAGATGGACGAGGCGCGCGGCGCGGCGTTGAACGGGCAGGAGATTCATGCCCTGACGGAGCGCCTGTTTCCGATCCACCGCAGCATCACCGGCGACGGGGTGCGCGAGACCTTGCGGATCATCGGCGAGTTCGTCCCTCTGGAAACCCACGAGGTACCGACCGGTACCCCCGCCTTCGACTGGGAGGTGCCGCGGGAGTGGACGATCCGCGACGCTTACATCAAGGATGCCAAGGGCCGGAAGCTGGTCGATATCAGGGACAACAACCTGCATGTCGTCGGCTACAGCACTCCTGTCCGCGCGACGATGTCGCTGCAGGACTTGAAGAAACATTTGCACTCGTTGCCCGACCGCCCCGACAGCATTCCTTACCTGAACAGCTACTGGACAGAATACTGGGGCTTCTGTGTGGCCCACAACGTGCTGACCTCTCTTGCCGACGAGATGTACGAGGTCTGCATCGATTCCTCGCTGCAGGACGGGCATCTGACCTATGGCGAATTGCTGATCGCGGGGGAGACGCCGGAGGAAGTGCTGTTGTTCTCCCACACCTGCCATCCGTCGCTGTGCAACGACAACTGCAGCGGACTGGCGGTGACGACCCTGCTGGCGCGCATGCTCGGCGGCCTGCGGCGGAGGTACTCCTACCGCTTCGTCTGGGCTCCGAGCGGAATTGGTGCGCTTGTCTGGCTCAGCCGGAATGCCGAGGCCGTCCGGCGGATCCGCCACGGGCTGGTGCTGACCGGCTTCGGTGATCCCGGCTCCTTCACCTACAAGCGCAGCCGCCGCGGCAATGCCGCCATCGACCGGATCGCGGCGTCGGTGGTGCGCGGGTACGACGCGAACGCCCGGCTCGACGACTTTACCGTCTACGGCTACGACGAGCGTCAGTTCTGCTCGCCCGGCTTCAACCTCCCGGTCGGACGGCTGACCC
>DAIQPV010000180.1:0-6799 GCA_036787145.1 Rhodospirillales bacterium | reverse complement strand
TCGGATGGCTCAGCCGCAGCCTGGGCTATACGATCGACAACCTGATCTCCGCCGATGTGGTCACCGCCGAGGGTGAACTGGTGCGCGCCAGTGCCGAGGAAAACGAGGACCTGTTCTGGGGGCTTCGCGGCGGTGGCGGCAACCTCGGCATCGTCACTTCCTTCGCGTTTCGCCTGCACCCGGTCGGCCCGGAGGTGCTGGCGGGCCTGATCGTCTACCCGTTCGATCAGGCCTCCGACGCCCTCAGGCAATACCGGTCCTTTACCGCGAGTGCTCCGGATCCGCTCACCGTGTGGGCTGTCCTGCGCAAGGCGCCGCCGCTGCCGTTTCTTCCGCCCGAGGTCCACGGAAGAGAGGTGGTCGTCTTTGCGCTGCTTTATGCCGGCAACGTCGAGGAGGGACGGCGTGCGGTGGAGCCGATGCGTGGCTTCGGCACCGCGGTCGGCGAGCACGTCGGGCCGATGCCGTTCGCCGCATGGCAGGCGGCGTTCGATCCGCTGCTGACCCCCGGCGCCCGGAACTACTGGAAGTCCCATGATTTTTCCGACCTGAGCGACGGCGCCCTGCAACTGATCATCGACTATGCCGGCAAGCTCCCGTCCCCAGAGTGCGAGATCTTCATCGCCCATCTCGACGGAGCCGCCGGTCGGGTGGCGCCGGATGCGATGGCCTATCCGCACCGCAACGCCAGATACATTCTCAACGTCCACGGCCGGTGGCGGGACCCCGGCGAGGACAGCGCCTGCATCGGCTGGGCCCGCAGCTTCTTCGAGGCGACGGCGCCGCACGCGACGGGAGGCGTGTACGTCAACTTCATGACGGCGGACGAGCAGGACCGCGTCCGCGCCGCCTACGGCAGCAACTACGCCCGGCTCGCCGCACTGAAGGCGAAATACGACCCGGACAACCTGTTCCAGGTCAACCTCAACGTCCGGCCGGCCACAGAATCCGCGGGCGAGCCCGCACGCTAGTCCCGTTTGAAGCGCAGGAACCGCCGCCACTGATCGCGCGGTCTTGTGGAGGACGACGCCGGCTTGGCCGGTGGCTCTGGTTCGGGCTCGGAGTGGGCGTGTTCCGGCGGATCGTCGGGCGTCTCCTCCTGTCCCCATCGCACGGTGGGGCCGAAATCCGGGAAGGGCCACGGGCCCCTGGAGCGCCAGGCCGCCACCGCCGCCTCCGCCTGCTGTCCGCGCGGGGCGTCCAGACCGGCATCACGGCGGAGATAGGTTGTCTGCGAGGGAAACGCGAAGCCGGTGCCGGCGTCGTTGACGATGTCGATGATCCTGAAATTGATGTCCTCGCGGATGGCCAGATATTCGAGCCAGGCGGGCGTGCGGATGTAGGCGAACACCACCACATCCAGGGAGGAGGGGCCGAAGCCGTCGAAGCGCACGTGCAGCTTCTCCGGCGAAACCTCGGGGTGGGCGAACAGCATCTCCCGCAGGTTGGCGATGACGAAGCGCAGTTGTTCAGCCGTCGTCTCATACCGCAGGCCCAGCGTGGTTTGATACAGCCGCTGCCGGCGACGGGTGTAGTTGGTCAGCTCCCGCTGCGAAAAATCAGCATTGGGCACGCTCACCAGGGTGTCGTCCTGCTTGCGGATGCGCGTCGAGCGCAGGCCGATTCCCTCGACGGTGCCCTCGTCGTTGCCGAAGCGGCACAACTCGCCGATGCGCACCGGCTTGTCGGCGAACAGGGTCAGACCGCCGATGATATTTTCAAGCGTCGGGCGAACGGCGAGAGCGACCGCGAGACCGCCCACGCCGAGGCTGGCGACGACCGGCGTCAGCGGGATGCCGAAAAAGCTTACGGCGTAGAGGGCCAGCACGACGATGGCGACCAGGCTGCACAGGCGCAGCACGGTTCGAACGAGCTGCTCGTCGATGCTGCCCTCCTTGATCCGGCGCGCCTCGGTGATCGAGTCGGCGACCCGACTGGTAACGAGCACGATGAACCAGCCGATGCCGGCGTAGATCAGGATCCAGACGAGAGAGGAGAAAAAGTCCCAGAAATCGCCGAAGAAGCGGGCCCCGAACAGCAGTGCCAGCCGCGCCGCGTAGATAACGAGGATGCTGGCCAGGACACTGAGCGGCTTGCCAAATCGCATCAGGGCGCGCGCGCCGCGGTGATGTTTGTCCCAGCGCCGACCCCAGCGCAGCAACGTCCGAACCGCAACGGCTGCCGCAATCACCGTGATTGCGAAAAAAGCCCATTGCCAGACGGTTTTCCCCAGAATGACGGTGTTCGACCAGGCGGGCAACGCGTTGGTCCAGGAGGAGGGGACGAGCAGACCGGGACTGTGGCGCACCGTGTCGTAGAAGTTGGCAAAAGCGCCCGGTTTATAGGGTAGCTGCTCGGCGCGGTCGTAAAACTCCTCAAGCCGATCGACGCTTTCGCGGGTGAAAAGGTACTCGCCCGCTCGCGGACCCTTATCGACCCTGGCAATGGAGATCTCGGTATAGGGGATCCGCCAGCTTGCGAGCGGATGGTCCTTGTCCCCAACCTCCTGATCACCGGGAATCTCCTGCTCCGGGGGCAGGTCGATGCGATCGAGGATCTCCTTGAGGAAGAGGGTTGCCTCGATTTCCCGCGCCAGTCGCTCTTCGCTGGGGAGGTGACTGAAGTCGAAGGCCGAAAAAGCGAGGCGTCCGTACCGCAGAACCTCGTCGCGCGGCGCGCCCGCCTGCCATGCCGTCAGCGCCTTGGTGATGTTGGCCTGAAAACCCAGCAGCGTGTCGCGGGGGCTGGTGTTGTCGGCCGGCGCCAGTGGATGCGGGTCCGTTGCCGGAGCCACAACGTCCCCGGCATGCGCGACCGAAGACGCCGCGACGAGCATGCAAACGACGACGATCTGCCGGAGCGAGGAACGCACATCCATGCGCTCGATTTTAGCCCTGGGAGGACAACCCGGGCAAGGTTGGGAGGCTCGCCGGAAGGGGAGCAATCCCGAGCCGGCTAACGCCGTTGCACAATGCCCGAAGATTGGGCAAGTTGCTGCGAAAGGGCCCGATTGAGGCTTGGCAGAGGGAGGAAACCGACATGCGGGGACTGACGATGGCCGTGGCCGGCCTGCTACTGACGGCAGCGGCCCTGCCGAACCAGGCGAGCGCCGGAACGCTGTGCAGCGGATACGGGCCACAGACGCCGAGAGACATCGCCAGCAGGGAGGGCTCGAACCCCCGAACCTTCACCTTCGCCCCGCCATCGGAAGCCATGAACCTGTGCAACATCCATTTTCACGTCAACGCCGAGCACAAAGGACCGGGCTTTTCCGTTCCGGCCGGGGCGGGCGAACACGGCGGATTTCGGTGTAACGAGAGCGATCAGCTGACGGTGGCGCAGCGCCAGGATAACTCCGGCGAACACGGCGGCTGTCATGGCGTCAAGCCGGGAGACAGCATCGAGGTCCACTGGGTCTATACGTCCTGCGATGCGCAACCGGGGAAAGGGCTAAGCGCCTGCCTGACCGAACACTGTGCAAATCCGCAGCTACGGGTCGAGTCGCAGGTCTTTCTGGTGGCGAACGATGCAGCGGCTGCCGATCTTGCTTCGTTCGCCTATGCCGGTCACAGGGTCAAGGACTTTTACCAGCCCGAGGCGCTCCCGACGGGAACGGGCGAACCGATCGTGTTCCTGGGCTCGACGACCGGCCCCAAGTTCACCGAGGAAACGTGCTCGCCGATGCAGGTGACCTGGAGCGTTCGCCCCGAATGTGCCCTGGTCAACGTGGCGTCGTTAAATCACTGGTGCGAGAAGAACGTCTTCGAGGAAGACCACGCCCACGGCGTCCGCCAGCTCGTCACCGCCCCCGAACTGCTGTCGCCGATCAGGTAGCGGCCGGCGCCGCGGTGGCGCCGAAGGCGGCCTCCGCACTAGGGCGCGGATGGCGACGCAGAAACGGTGCCGGCCCTTGGTGGCGACCTCCGTCATTGGTCGGCCGCCAGAAAATCCGCTATGGACACACCGGCTTGCGAGAGGATCGCGCGTAACGTTCCTTGCGGCATGTCCCCAGGATGGTTCGGCACCGTTGTGTATCGCTTGGTCAAGGGATTGTACCAGATCTCATGGCTACCGGCGGCCTGCCGATCAAAGCTGAAACCCAAACGCCTCAACCGCCTCACGACGTCGCGATAACGAAAGCCGGCAAGTGCGCCCATCAGTCGCTGATGACGAGCGGATAGTCGAAGGCATCGGCGGCGATCGGCGGCGAAACGGCGGCATCTCGCTCCGCCTGCGCCGCCAGCAGCCGGCGGGCGACATCGCGCGCGATCTCCAGCGTCTCGGTGATCGTCCGTCCCTGCGCCACCAGACCCTGCACTTCGTCCGAGGTTGCCAGGTAGACGCCCTCAGGCAGCTTCTCGACACGAATGTTGACGATCCGCTCCATCGGCGATCCCTTCGCAACCTTGGTCTCTCGACCATTCTATCGGCAGCAGAACGGCTTCGCCAGTTGCGCGCAGCCGCAGCACCCGTCGGGTGTGCGCATTTCGCCATGAAGAGACATTGCTGGACGCGGAAAGCGGCCGTTATCCGCATCTGCTGCCGAAGCTTCAGCGATTATGTGCATTGGGATGGCGGTGAGCGTTTCAATCGGCTTGAACCCCCGCCCCACATACCGATTGCCAGCAATCCCACAGCAGCTCGATGTTGAAGTCGCCTATAACGTGAAGTCCTTGACCAAAAGCACGTTTGTAGCGACAGTGTACCTCCCCGTCCGGTCAAAGACGCAGAATATCCACGGCTTGCCATTGGCTTCGGCTGATCGAAGCCGAGCAGTGGCCACCATTTCAAGAACGAGCGGATCCTCCGGAGGGAACGAATAACCCACGAAGATCACAAGCTTGGCCGCTTCAAGCGCCTTCTCTGCTTCCTGCCACACCTTCTCCAGTACTTCTCTGCCACCAATGTCTTTATTCGGTACAGGCGGCACAATAAGATACTCATAGATATTTCCGCAATTGGCGCACTTAGCTGCGCCTAGAATAATTTCGCTCATATCTGCCTTTGTGGCAGATAGGTCAAGCGCTTTGCAGTATCGACAATAAGCCCAATTTGTGCTTCCGTGAAGTTTATAGACTGATATCCCATTTATCTTGGCCCAAGGTGTGCCTGTAGTATCCAAGGAAAGGTCATCCTTGGTAGAAAATAAACTGCGAATCGGATAGCCATACTGATACCGACGGAGATCATTTTTTGGCGGTCCGCTATGATTATAGCCGAGTTTCTTGTCCGTGACATATAACGCGACCTTATCAGCAATAAGGTCGTAGTTTGTCGTAACTATAGAGACGGTCGCTTTGCTCGACGCACATCCGAGGAAATCAATCAGCCGTCGGAGTTTTGGGCATTTCTGCCAGAGGACATATTGAGGCGCGTCGAAGTGCGTGACTCTGGCGACCCCAACCGCCAGCTCGCGCCAAAGCGCATTGGGACACTCGACGCCCGGTATGGGTGGCCGCCTAGTAGCTTGCTGTCTTTTCAAGCGCTGGACGATGGCGAGCAAATTTTCTAATTGCATCGTATCATAGGTTTCGCTTGGTAACAGCCGCTTAATAGCGAATTTCGCGGAATCCGAAAGTTCGCCCTTCTCAATAATTTTATTAAACAAATCTCTACCGACAGGTAAGTTACCAATGCTTTTCGAGAATCCGGAACCCAAGAAAAGAACTATACCGTTTTTTTGGTCCGCCCCGCCACTGACATCACTAATTGCCCCGATGGATCCTGCAATGGACTGTGCGATTATCGTGAGCACTTCCCTCTCGGCCTGAAGCCAATGATCCAACGCCCGACCGTGCTGTTGGCCTTCAGATTGCCACTTAAGGTACGCAGCCTCTCGAATCGTATCGTCTGCCATCCCAACTCCGTCTAAGGCGCACCCGCCAAACGATTACACTAGCTTGTTACACTATAACTACAACGAATCGATTTAACGCTCAGTTCTCTCACAAATCTTAGGACTATCTGCCCCAAGGGGGCTATTACAATTGAGTCCGCATTCATAGTCACCTGCGGATACAGAGTTAACCAAGCTAAGCTTCGTGACTGCCGCAGAACGGCACTCTTCGAACGTATCAAATATTCCTATGTTTACATGTCTTAGAGGATTGTTTTTGTCAGGATAGACAAAACCTTCCCATTCTCCTTTAAACCACATGCTTGGATCAAAATATTAGAGAACGGAAGTTTCTGTTAGAGCATAATAAATATGCCATCCCTTGCTGGTGCGTGTTTCAACTTTATCTAAGCATGCAAAATCCGTATTACGACACATCCCAACGGCGAGCGCGTAACGTTGATTTTCTACTCGCGCCAGAGCTAGACCAAGCCAGACCGCGAGCAGCAATAGGAGCAAAATTACAGCGTTCTTACTCATACTTGCCCCCCCCCTTGCTCCGGCACTGTTGTTCCCGCATTCCGCTCCCTGCGGGCTACGCTTGCTGTTTTGGGGCTCACAGACGAGCAACGTTTCGGGCCAAATTGCTCGAAGTCGACGCGGCTTGAACGCAGTACCTCCCGCGACATCTCTATCCCGGATTTCGCATCACCCCATCGAGGCTACCCCGTCACGATGTATACCATTGCGGACACGGCGACCGAAACGCCGCGATGACCGCACATGGGATTCAGCGTCCTCTCACGTGCTGCGCCGCCCGTCACCCCCCGCACTGGGCGCGGTGGCGGAGCAGGTGGTCGGCCAGCGTCAGCGCGACCATGGCTTCGGCGACGGGGACGGCGCGGATGGCGACGCAGGGGTCGTGCCGGCCCTTGGTCGCGATCTCGGCGTCCGTTCCCCCGG
>DAIQPV010000179.1:0-6866 GCA_036787145.1 Rhodospirillales bacterium | reverse complement strand
ATAGACGGTGCGGAGAACGGGGAGCTGAACCCTTCTGAATTCGTCCAGATGCTTGCAACGTTCCAGCAGGCGGCCCATCGAGAAATTTTCGCGGATGGCGTCCTCTGCGTCGAAATAGACCATCCTCGCCCACTGGCCGGCCTCTTTGCAGTGCTGCAACCGATACCGGTCCAGCGCGGCCGGGTCGATGCCGGCCCTCTCGGCCAGATCATACAGGTCCGGCATACGTTCAAGATGCCAAAGCAACGCCCACCTGAGCCAGGATACGTTCATGTTGACGACGACCGCAGGCTCTCCCACCCACCATGCCGGCCGGTCGTGCAGGGCGGTGAGGGCATAAGTAGAAGACGGGACGCACGTCGCGAGTGACGAGAACGGCGCCCCCCTGACGTCCTGCTGATAGGCACGCAGCGCATGGTCGCGCCGAAAGGCGCAGGCATAGATGGCGGTGAAAAGGTTCTCATTCAGCTCCGCCACCTCGCGGACGGCCGAGACGTAGCGGCTGCGGCCTCCTTCCGCGATCGGTTTGGCATCCCGGATCACGCGGTCGGCGTTGGCGAGCTCGTCGGGAGAGTCAAAACTGGTGTACGCGTAGTTCATGTAGGCCATTTCGACGTCTGGATAGGCGGCCAGGCCTTCAAGGACATTCTCGATGGCGCCGTCGATGATGAGATCATCGTCACCGAGTAACCAGACAAAGGCCCCGCGGCAGGCCCGCGCGGTTGCCCCAAGGTTGCCGAGCATGCCGACATTCGACGGATTGCGCCGCGCGCTGAAGCCGGGCTCGCCGGAGAACTTTGCCACCACGTCGGCCGTATCATCGGTGGAAGCATTATCGCAGACGACAACCTCCACGACGTCTCGCCAGGGACGTGTCGCCTCCAGCAACCGGGACAGACTGTGCCTGAGCCAGGGAGCGCGGTTGTAAGTGGTGATGGCGCAACTGAGCAAAGGCCGCCTTTTCGCGATCATCGGCAGCGGCCAGCCCCGCGGCGTCGCCAATTCGGTCAGTGCCGACAGAACATCCGCGCCATAGTCGTCCCAGCTGCGGATGGGCCTCGCGACCGCCTCAGCCGAAAGCTGGTTAACCAGATTATCCTCGGATGCCAGTCGCGCAATTCCATCAGCAATGGCGGTCTCATCGAGCATATTTACGTGAAGCGTTCCACCCCCAGGCCGGAGCTCGATGAGGGCAGACCCGTCATGGCATAGGCACGGCAGGCCGTGCCAGAGACTCTCAAGGACGGGCAATCCAAAGCCCTCTTCCCATGACGCGAATACCGACGCCTGGCAGCGTTCGTAGAGGGAGAGGAGTTCTTCGTCCGAAATATGGTCGAGCAGTGTTACATAACCCATCTCGCCGGCAATCCGCTCGATTTCCCTATTAAGGTCCACGAAACCAGCGCGCCGGCCTACGATTATTAAATCAATGGGATTCCCTGTTAGCTGGCGCGCCTTTCTAACGGCGCGCAGCAGGCGAGGGTAATTTTTTCTTGGCTCCCATGTCCCGACCGACAACAATTCAAGCCTGGACGCAAATGATCCAGACCGTGGCTGCAATCGACGGGGAGTGCCAGGAAACTCTCCAGCGAGTGGGCAGGAAACAATTCTTGGTATAGGGAGTTGAGCACCACGGAGATAATGACACAGGTCTCCCGCAACACTCCACGAAATCGGCAGCGCTACGTCCACTTCACTGAACAACGTCCAGAAGCGGTGGAACTGCTCGATTGCTTCGGCAGGATAGATTTCCGGCATTTTCAGCGGGATCATATCGTAGAAAATCGCCGCGACGCGCATCCCGAGCTGACGTCCCACCTGAGCGGCGTTGGAGCCCGGCGGAACAACGGGAAGTGTAATCTCGGGGACAATCAGCCATTCGCCGCGAAGATTTGCCGGTATGGCGTCGATCCGCTCGGCCCGGGGACCCCCCCATTTGGCTAGGTGTTCCGCTTCTTGCAGCGAGACCGCGACCATCCGTCCGGTCGCCGCATTCCACTTCACCGGGATCACCGTGACGCCGGCACGCTGCAAGGCGGCCGCAAGCTGGCGCGCTACTCTTTGGATGCCGGTATTGAACGGTTGTTCAACCGTGAGATTGACCCAGTAATACACCCGTTCAGGCCGGTTCGGCGGTCCGGCAGCGGTGAGTCGCGGGCCTTGCGAAAGCACGGCGGCGGCCGCCGCGGAATCGGCTGCGACGCGAAAGCGGTGGCTCAGATTGACCGTTTTCGGCCGGTTTCTCAGCGCTTCCGCAAGGGCATCCTCCCGCGACTCCGGGGTCGGGAACAGCGCGATATCGGACGCCGTGAAAATGTCGATGTCGGCCGGGGCGTACGTGTTCTGCACCGAAGCCTGAACGGCCACCCGCAGGCCCATGCCGTGCGCGTTGGCGATCAATTTGGTCGCCTCGACCGGGCCCGACAGGGTCGTTGCCGGAAGGATCGACCATTGATCGGCGAGTTGCCCGGCGGCCGGCTGATGAGCCTCGACCTCGCGCTGCGTGCCCGGGAGCAGGGCGCCTTGATCCGAACGCCAGTGCAATCGGCGGATGTGGCACTGCGGGAGATCGATCCATTCATTCGCTGCCGACGGTTCGTGCGAGCCTTCGATCAGCGTGAGTGATCGCAGCGCCGGCGTGGCGTGCATGGCGGAGAGGACGTCTGCCGCATAATCCTGCCAGGTGCTCAGCGCTCGCGTACAGGCTTCGCTGGCGAGGCGAAGGCGGAGGTCTGGGTCGTCGGCCAGTCGTTCAAGGGCAAGTTCGATCCCCTCAGCGTTGCGCGTGTCGACCGTAAGGCACCCTCCACCCGCCGCGATCTCGGCCATCGAGCCGAAGTTCGAGCACAGACAGGGCTTGCCGTGCCACAGGCTTTCGGCAACGGGCAGTCCGTAACCTTCTTCCAGCGAAACAAATACGGTGGCATGACAGCTGTTCAACAGCGCAAGCTTGGTCTCCTCGGCGGCATAATCATGCAGCCTGATCTCCGGGTTTTCGGCAGCCAGCGACCGGATCGTTGCGGCCACATCCGCATGCAGCCCTCCGACGACGTCAAGCCGGATATCAAGGTCGGGCCGTCGCCGGCGAAGTGCCGAGAAGGCGCGCAGCAACGCCACCTGATTTTTCCGGGGCTCAACCGTGCCTAACGCCAGCAAGCGAAGGGGGGAGGCGGGCAACCCGTCGGGTTGCGTCTGGCGCGGGACCCCTGGCATTTCCTGGGGCAGCAACACGGGCGTCAGGACCGGGAGGCGCAGGCTGTGATATCCTTGCTCGATCCACCAGCGTTCGAGATCTCCGGACGAATGCCGCGAGATCGGGATAACCAACTCGGCTCCGGCGAGCGCGCGCGCGTACTCGGCATGCGCTGCAGCCATGCCTTCGTAGCCAGGGATGCGCAACGGGATCAGGTCGTAGAACACCATCGCCGTGCGGAGGCCGTGGTATCTGGCGTAATCCATCGCCACCGGCAGCACGGTTCCGTCGCTGTTGCTGACGTGAGGCACCTCCGGAATGAGCAGCCACGACCCGTCCAGCTTTCCAGCGTCGGCTTCCGCAAGATGGATCGCGCTGCCCGGCTCATCGACGACCAGAGCCGGACCGCCCAAATCTGCAAGTCCGTCCGTCCAGGCCCTTTCCGCCCGGATCGCCGCTTCCCGGTCCGCACACCACCGAACCGGCACCAGCTCATGGCCGGCAGCGACCAGCGCTTTGGCCAATGCCGTGACGACGCGCTGCACGCCTGTGCCGCGGTCGCACCGCCCGGTGTGATGAATCCAGTAGTAGAGGCGGGTCATTGCCCGATTCGAGCTCTGAGTTGCCGGACCTCTCCCTTCAATTGTTTGATCTCGCGCTGCATGCGCCCGATTTTCGGGATGGCCTTAAAGGTTGATAATATTTCGTGAGCAACCGATAAGTCTTTTGCAGAGGTGGTTGCAATCGCAACCGGTTTGGCACGGTCGCTCGATGGTTCGTTATTTGATGGCTTGTAGGAAAAGTGCGCGTATGCCCGAAGTGCCTTGAGAACAAAGCCACGTAACTTGAGATCTTGTGCACAGCTTTCGGGAAGCAGCATCAAGCGCGCTATGACGCCCAATCGTGACTTCCCGGATGAAAGTTGCCGGAGACGTTTGGCGACCTCCTTCGATGTCGCTGGCCGATTGAGGAAAGCGAGATGGGCGAGTTGGACGAACTCCAGATTGCTGCCTTGGCTAAACTGGGAGAGGCGCCATGCTTTTCTTCTCGGTGTTGCCAGCGGGTTCGATGCCACATCGGCGAGCGCACCGCCATTGGACACGATACCGCCGGTCGGCACGGCGCGGCGTTGCCTGCAGCGTTCGAGAATCTCGGCCGCCGGAACACCGGTAACCTCGAAGATCGGGTCGTCCCTTGTCGCCAGTGCTTGCATGGATGCCTTTAGCCGCACTCCTCGTGCGAGCGTCTCTACCGGGAACGGCTCTTGCTCACGGGATGGCGCCTCGGGGTCCGGGAGTGCGCCCGAGGTTCGGTAGGCCTTTTACAGCCAGCCGCGGCGGGGGATCAACGCCGAATCCGGCAGGACAGCAGCTTAATGCCTTGAGAGACGCTTGCTAACCGGAGGCATTCTCAAGAAGAACGGGAGACAAACCGCCTTTTGTCCCTCGCCAAATCAGCGAAACGAGTCTAAGAGGCCTGCACATCCTGTGCGGAGCGATCATGTCGACGAACGGCTACGAAGAGCTGTCCCGGTGCCGCGTTAGCGGCAGCAAACATCTTGTCCCAGTGCTCGACCTCGGGGAGCAGGCGCTGACCGGCGTGTTCCCGAAAAGCGCGACACAGCGGGTCACCACCGGTCCGCTGCGTCTCGTCTGGTGCCCTGACTCGGGGCTGCTTCAGCTCGCCCACTCGTACGACGCTGATGAAATGTACGGCGACAACTACGGCTACCGGTCGGGGCTCAACCAGAGCATGGTCCGGCACCTGGGGCAGAAGATCCAGGAGCTTGAGCGACTTGCGGATTTGCGGCCCGGCGACGCGGTTCTCGACATTGGCTCGAACGACGGCACGTCGCTGAAGGCGTACACGACGACCGGCCTGCGCCGCGTCGGGATCGATCCCACCGGCAATAAGATGCGTCAGTACTATCCGGACGAGATCACGCTGGTGCCGGACTTCTTCTCGGCAGAGACGTTCCGCCAAACAGGTGCTGCAGCAGCCAAGATCGTCACCTCGATCGCCATGTTTTACGACCTGGAGGATCCCGTGGCGTTCGCACGGGAGATCGAGAGCGTGCTTGCTCCGGGCGGCGTCTGGCACTTCGAGCAGAGCTATATGCCCTCGATGCTGCGCATGACGTCCTACGATACGGTGTGCCACGAACATCTGGAGTATTACTCGCTGAGCGTGGTCCAGCGCATCCTGGACGCAGCCGGTCTGCGCCCCGTTGACGTCAAGATGAACGCCATCAACGGCGGCAGCTTCGCGGTGACGGCGGCGCGGAAGAGCGACCCGCGCCGCGGCTCGGATGCCGTCGTCGGCTGGCTGCTGGAGCAGGAAGATCGCATGGGGCTCGCAACCCCGCGCCCCTATAGGGACTTCGAGGAGCGTGTCTACCGCCATCGTGCCGACTTGAAGCGGCTGCTGGGTGCCCTGGTCGCCGAGGGCAAGCGGATCGTTGGCTACGGCGCCTCGACCAAGGGAAACGTCGTCCTTCAGTTCTGTGGCATCACCAGCAACGAGGTGGTCGCCATCGCTGAGGTCAACGCCGACAAGTTCGGTTCCTTCACCCCGGGCACCGGGATTCCGATCATCGCCGAGGAAGAGGCGCGGCGCATGCGGCCCGATTACTTCCTGGTCCTTCCCTGGCACTTCAAGGAAGGCATTCTGCAACGCGAAGCGGCGTTCCTGGCCTCAGGCGGTCGCATGATCTTTCCTTTCCCGGAGATCGAGATCGTCTGACGATCTGTCGCTGGATAAAGCGGATCCGGTTTCCGGCGTCGGGCATGCGCTGTCCGGCGTCGCTGCCGGCGGTGTTCCGTCAGTCGGGGAACCGCGCATATTCGTGTTCTGATCGATCTTCACTACGCATTGCAGGCCTTTTCCGGGATCGCCCAGGAAACCCGCCTGATGTTTGGCGAACTGGCGTCGATCGATGGAATGCAGGTCGGCGGGATCGTCAATGCGCAGCCGGACCTGCACGCGGCCCAACTCCGGAAGGGCTTAGCCGGCCGCAATGGGCGAGGGGATGAGCGAGCCCTGATCGACGAGATTGATCGCGTGGTTGCCCGCAGAAAGCTGCCGAAGAGCTTGCGTCAGAAAGCCGTCTCCCGGCTGCAGAAGTCGAGAATTTCTCGACTTCTGTCGGGCCCGGAGGATCGCCAGAAGCCCGATCCGCTGGTTTCTCTCGATCCGGCCAGGTACGGCGACTTTCTTTGGAGCCGGCTTTTCGCGCCGACGCTGCCGGCGTCCTACAAGAGCAAAGTCTTGAGCGGGCAATTCTTTGCGGTTCGAACGGGCAGGCGCTCGGCCAATCGGATGGCCCTGGCATCGACCGCGCCGGCCGAGATCGACACCTCGGGCTGGGATCTGCTGATCGCGAACACGCCGTTTCCCTACGCGATCTCCGCCGGAACAAAGCTGATCGTGCGCTATTACGACGCCATCCCTGTCTTGTTCCCGGATACGGTCTCCGAGGGCGAGGAGGAGGCTGAGCGTCACCGGACGCTGCTGCACAAGAACGCACACAGCGGCGCGTGGTTCAGCTGCATTTCGGCGCCGGTCCGCGACGATCTCCTCCGGCTCGCGCCCGAAGCCGGCGGCCGGGCATTTGTCATCCCGTGCATGGCTTCGCCGCTGTTCTGGCCGGAGAAACGGCCTGATGCTGAGATTC
>DAIQPV010000178.1:0-6876 GCA_036787145.1 Rhodospirillales bacterium | reverse complement strand
AAAGATGCATCGCGGCGTACGCCCGCCACGGGCGCCACGCCTCGGCCCACGCTGCCAGCTCCGCCGCCGCCGGCCTTGAGCCGCTGCCGTCGGCGAGCCCGCGCGCGAGGCCGATATCGGCGGCGGGGAAGGCGTCCGGCTCGCGCAGGGCGCGCATGGCGATGTAGCAGGCCGTCCACTCGCCGATGCCGGGGAGGGCGACCAGCCGTTTGATGCCGGCTTGGAGACTATCGCCGGCGGTGAAGAGCCGGGGATCTGCGGCAGATGCCGCCGCCATCGCAGACAAGGCGCGGGCGCGGGTGCCGGGCATGCCGAACGTCGCGAGATCAGCGCGGGCGAGCCTGTCGGGCCGCGGGAAGGCGTGGCTCAGACCCGGACTCACCAACTCGGGCGCCAGCGCTGTGCCGTAGGCGGCGACGAGCTTGCCGGCAAGCCGCGTCGCCACGGCGACAGTGATCTGCTGGCCGAGGATGGCGCGCACGGCAAGCTCGAAGCCGTCCCAGGCGCCCGGCACGCGGAGGCCGGGCCGTGCGGCGACGAGCGGCGCCATGGCCGGATCTTCGGCGAGCTGAGCAGCGATGGCGAGCGGATCGGCGGCGAGATCGAAGATCCGCCTGATGCGCGCCAGGATTTCGGGTAGCGCGGTTACCTGTGGGAAGCGTACGGTGGCGACCAGGCTCGTCCCACGCCGGCTCGGTACCACCGAGATCGTGCCGAACGCACCGTCGAGCTCGATCGTCCGCATGTAGCCATCATCGGCGATGCGCTCGACGCCGGGGATGGCGCGGGCGGCGAGGAAGCCGAGCATCGCCGGCCAGTCGTAGGGCGGACGGTAGGGCAGCTTGAGCGTCATCGCCGAGCCCGGCGCCGCGACCGCCATCGCGCCGCGTCGCCGTCGCAGCGCGCTGGGCGGTCGACCATAGAGTTGGCGGAAGGTATCGTTGAACCGCCGCAGGCTGCCAAACCCGGCGGCGAGCGCCACCTCTGTCATCGCGAGGTCGGTCTCGTCGATGAGCTGACGGGCGAGGAGGACGCGCCTTGTCTGCGCGACGGCGAGCGGCGAGGCGCCGAGATGCTGGTGGAAGAGGCGGCGCAGTTGGCGTTCGCCGAGACCGAGGCGGGCGGCAAGGGTATCCACCGCGGCCTCATCGAGCGCCCCGCCCTCGATGAGCATCAGTGCGCGCGACACCGTGTTCGACGTGCCGTGCCAAGCGCCGCGCCCCGGCGAGGTCTCGGGCCGGCAGCGCAGGCACGGGCGGAAGCCGGCGGCCTGCGCCGCGGCGGCGGTCGGGTAAAAGACGACATTCTCGCGCCGCGGCGTTCGCGCCGGGCAGATCGGCCGGCAATAGATGCCGGTCGTCCGAACGCCGGTGAAAAACCGGCCGTCGAAGCGGGCATCGCGCGTCGCGATCGCTCGGTAGCAGGCGTCGAAATCGAGATCCATGAGGAAGAGAGTGGCCCCCGCGGGCCGGGAAATCTCGCCGTTTTCGGACATCGTCACCGCAAGAGCGCCGATTTTGTTTGAGGCAGCTTAAAGCGTGACGTGTCTCGTCTCGCAGACGGTCACGACTTTGAAATGCTCTGGCCGAAAGCCAACGCCGAGCGCGCGTGTGCGAAAAGGCCACCGCCGGCTGCTCAGTACGCGGCTAATCACGCGACCTTTGCTGGAACACCTTGCACGCCTTGCGTAAGACGGGGCAGCATCTCCCGCCGCCCGCTGCACCGCGCGAAGGCGGCCGGTGGCGACAGTCCCTTGCAGGAGCATGATGAGGTGCCTGGCCAACTGAGCGGTCCATTCAAGGACGCCACAGCGACCGCGCTCGCACGAGCTCGCGGTCAGCACCGACGCGGACGACATTGTGGTGGAACACCCTGGCGTTCTTCGCGTCGGCGCGCGACGCAACTTGGTCATCCAGTCGGCATTCGTGGCGGAACTGCACGTCGATCTCCTGCAGGACTCGCTTCCCCGGAACTTCCCGCGGCAATGCCTCGAGCGTCCATCCGAGCAACTGGGCATTGTTGACGTGGCCGTTGATGTCGAGATCACTCAAACGCGGCGTCACCCTCCGCTCGTAACTTGCCATGGCTAGGCGCGGCACGGCGGCGCGCTCGAAGCCGACCGCTTCCTCGGGGTCCCATCGCACAGCCTCCTCGAGCCATTTCGGCGTCGTCGCCACGTGCCGAGCGCGCACGTCGACAGCGCCCAACTGCTGGAGGCCGCTCCGATCAGCAAGTCGCTTTCTTCGCGGAGGCGGAACTCTCTGTGGAAGAGGTGTCCGAGCCGCTTCGAGGGCCACGTCTCGATGCGGATCGTCTCGCCACATAGCGGCCACCGCTCAATCCGTACAATAAGCCGGCTCATTACCCAGCCGAGACCTACCTCCGCCAGCCGGTTGATGCTGACACCGAGATGCCGTGCATGCTCGGCCGCCGCTTCTTGCAAGTGGTCGGCGAGAGGCACGACGCCGGCGTCCTACCGGCCCGACTTCATGGAAGGCTACTCGCGTGACAACCTGAAAACGTGGCAAGCGTAACTGTCCTTGTTGCGTCGGTTATGCGCGATCGCCGAGATCACGTTCGTCGTCGGTATCTGTACACGGAAAATGAACTGGAAGGCTGGGTCGACCCGCTCCGCGGACTCGCCGAGCAGGCGGACCGGGTGTACGTGTTGATGAACTACTGCTACGGCAACTATGGCGTGGGGAACGCGCGGCAGCTGGCCGATCTGCTGGCGGCCGCAACGTGATCATCTCACTGTTACCGGTTGGTACGACGGGCTGCAGTCGATCGCCCTAAAGGGTTAGCAGCTGCTGAAAAGGGGCGGTGTGGCGGCCCAGTTTGGCCGGACGGGAGCGGTTTTGGGCGGTGACGAGGTCGTAGCTGCGGCCGCGGCGGCATGTTCGGCGGCGGTGAGAGGGTGCGGACAGACTTCGGGCTTCAGGCGGCCGCCGCCAGCAGGTTTGGCAGGCGGACGAGGTTGTAGGCGCCATGGCGAAGGTGAACTGCCAGTCGATCTTGGCGATGGCGCGCCTTGCGGAGGCGAACTGATAGATCCCGGGAACTGCCGGTCGACGGAAAACGGTGTTGCACGAATAAATATCCGGGAGACTATCAAAACCAGGAGCAGCTAGCCCGAAGCCGGTTAGAATCGTTAGTGGCAGTGGCGACTGCTCTGCGCGCCACATCATATCCTGCGGAAGAGGTTGAAGGGGACCGCTTGATCGCGGTGCCGGCCACCCATCCGCGCCGCTCCCCATGCCGCCGCTGCGCTGACGAGTAGGGAGGCAGCGGTCAGAAAGCCGAGAAGAATGCTTGCCGTGCGTGCTCTGTCCGCTGCGGTTTTCGCTGTGGCTTCTGCCTGAGCCAGTACTTCATTCACCCTGTTCTGCGCATCACCCTCCGTTAGTCCCGTGCGCGCTGCAGCCAGTTGCGCCAAGTATGCCCGATCGTCGCTCGGCACCTCGCCTCTAACGGCGGCGGCGCCGAGAATACGAACAACTTCACGATGAAGGAGTTGTGGATCGCCCGCTGTCGAGGAAGCTTCTGCCCGAAGCAGCTTATCGGCTACATAGCCAACGGGGTCGCTTGTGTTTGCCGCAGCTGCGCTTGTTCCATCAAAGCGCATTGCATCAAGGCCGCCCTTCACAGCCCCCGAAACAACCGATGTCGCAAGCCAAGCCCCGATCAGCGTGCCCAAAGCCCAGACCAGGAGTCCATGCCACGCATCACGCGTGTCGACCTCTGCTTCTGTGGCTTCCGGCAACCGTTGCCGGAGGCGACCCGCCACATAGCCGCCGGTAGTGAAACTGAAGATTTCCACCATGAGAACCCACAGCGCAATCGCCAGGGCCAGGGCAGTTCCAGTGATACCCTTACCCTCGAAAGGAGAAGTGGCGGATAGGCCAACCGCCGCACCGAAAGCCAGCAGAACGAAGGCGATCGCCGCGGCTAGAATTGCGCCAGCGATGATCGCAGCCCAATCCACGTATCCGATAAAGCGTGTACCTGTCTCTCCAGGCGCACCGATCCGAGATGAAAGTTCGACCATCGCCCCAGTCCTAATCAACCGTCGTTACAGGAACAGACGACAGAGCCGTTACCTTAGGCCCACGAACGACAGGATCGCCATAATCACGACGATCAAGCCGATTAGGTATATGATGCTGTTCATCTGTCTGGCTCCTTGGCTCTTCGACCAGAGGATGAACGCCTGCGATCGCAGCGAGTTCCGGCCGCTGACCAACGCTCGCCACCTAACGCTCACCCCCGCGCGCCCAGCCGATCTGCAGAAGACTGTCCAGCAGCTTTTATGCGCCCACTTCCAGGCAGTCCGCTCATCCACCGCAGACCGTCAACAAGCTCCTCGCTGGCGGCTTCACATCGTGACGCCGGGGGCGGAGGCGGGGCGGAGTTGGGGAAGTTCGGACGATTACACCGAGTAACGCGAGGTTGGCCTGTGCGTCCTTGGTCTGTCGGAGGCCAAGGATCTCGTTAATGACTTCCCCGCCCTGAGTGTTTCGTTGTGGCCTTGATTTGTCGCCTGACCGCTTTCAGATACTTATCGGACATGCCTATTCGAAGGCGTGCGCTCCGAGGGAGATGGCGATCGTGGCCTAGGAGCATCCGCACGGCGACAGCGCCAACCGCAGCTTTGCCGAGGTCGATACAGCTCAGGCAGGCGCGGGATCAGTCAGCGTCCCCAATCCTGGCTCTTTTGCTCCGGGATCCGGTCCGGTTATTGCGCCTGATGGGGCAGTTTATCTCGGCACCGCCGAGGGCAGGCTGATCGCGCTCCGCGCGGACGGGAGTGAGCTGCGGGCCGCTCAGCTTCCCCAGCTTCAGGGCATTGTTTCTTCGCCGGTCGTGGGCGCGGACGGCTCGATCTACGTCGTGGCGGTATCCCTGCCGGTTCGCGACCATCGGGGAGACGGCCCCCGCGCCGCCAACGCGGGAAGGCTTCCAGGCGCTCGTCGACCGACGCGGACCGGGTGGTATCGTGCTCAGCAACCCGATTTGGACGTCGGCCTTCCGCATAAACGAGAGGCAGATCGCGCACTATCGCGTCGGGCGGGTGTTCCTCGCCGGAGACGCAGCGCACGTGCACAGCCCGGCCGGTGGCCAGGGCATGAACACCGGCATGCAGGACGCGATCAATCTCGCCTGGAAGCTCGCGCTGGTTTGCCGCGGCAAGGCCGCCTCGCCCGCACTGCTCGACAGCTACGATAAGGAGCGCCGGGCGGTCGGGGCGGCGGTGATCGCCGCATCGGGGCGCTTCACGAATGTCGCCATGATTCACGGCGCGGTGAAGCAGCACATCCGCAATATGGTGGCGCATTGCATGTTGGGACTCGCGCCGATCCGGCGAGCCCTTGAGAGCTCGATGACCGAGATCTCGACCGGCTATCCCGCCAGTCCGCTCAACGGCATCGCCGCGGGACCGTCGCGCAGGCCGGGAAGCCGCATGCCGCCTGTCGCTGGCGAGACGCCCTATGGCGCCGGCGCCAGCCCACTGTTCACGCTCCGCGGCGCTGCTTCGTCAACGGAAGGGCCGGCGCCGAGCTTGCTCCGAGGCCTGGTCGACCCGGAGATCCGGCCGAACCCACCCGGCAACGGCATCGAGCTGGTACGGCCCGACGGGTATCTCGCGTTGTCCGCGCCAGACGGCGAGTGGGGGCTGGCCGGGGCTTACATCGAACGCCTGTCCGCGGGCTTCGGGCGGTGACGACGGGGCCACATTCAACAGCGCTCCGCCATGATCCTCTCGGTCGGATACAAGGCTTGACCGGCAATGGCCGGAGGAGCGGGGCGTGACAGTATCTGTCAGTGCGAGCCCGCTGGGCGGGGGCCGTCGCAGAATGCCGCGCCACCGCTGTTCGCTTCGAGTGCGCCCATCCGTTATCCCATTTATTGTGTGGGCTGGTTGGCCATAAGGTTGGCCGACCAGCCACGGCAAATAATTAACTATAAACCGACAGCCCCGGCGAATTTCAACAGGTCGTGCAGCGTCTTGATCAGTCCACCCTGACCAGGCTTGACGTCGATGCCGTTGTTTTTGACCGCGCTATCGCTGTTATTGTTGAAGTAGCTGTTGGGGTCGCTCTTGATCATGCCGACGATTGTCTCGCAGACGAGTCGACTGCCAACCTCGCCCAATCGTTCGCCGTTCTGTTGCACCGCGGCTTCGCGCAAGATGTAGTACCAAAGCGGGGTCGTTTTATCAAATTTGTAATCGACGAGCACTTTGGCGATATCTTTATCTTCACCCACGATCAACTGTGCGGTCGAGAGCGGCTGGACGCCAAAGGCCGTGCTTACCGCCTGTGCATGGGGGACGCTGAGATTGTAGCCCCGCAGCAAATTGCGCACGGCGAGATTCTTCAGAGGCTGGCGGTCTGGAATGAAGGGAATATTAAACAGCCCTCTCGCAATTCTGGTATCAATCCGGCGAGCCCGTTGCGCGCTTGGCCCAACAAAGTTGGTCCAGTCGATTATTCTCTCCGCCACCAGATGATTGTCCCCCGAGAAATTACCCGGCTTGGCGTTGGTGCTCAAAAGGTCCATGACGTCGACATTGCCCGATAAGCCGTTCAGGCGGTAAAATGGTCGAATCATCGAGTGCCCGAAGCGGAATCCAGCAACCGCGAACTCCAGCGGAATAAATGCAGTCCCATTGCCCGCCGTTGGGCCGAAGTAGCGCGGCCCGTTCGCCAGTGTGTCTGCCACGATTGCTTTGTCGCAGACGTGATTCAAATAGTCGTTGACGACGATGTACTGGTATGCCCACCGCGCCAACTGGCGGGCGCGGATGTACTTGTCGGTATTAGGGCCACTTAGAGTCCGTTTGGGAAATCGAGGATGGGGCCTTGCGGTGGTGGG
>DAIQPV010000177.1:0-6945 GCA_036787145.1 Rhodospirillales bacterium | reverse complement strand
CCCGATACGCTCGGATCCATAGGAAAACCACGATCCGGATTTTTCGACAATGCCGGCCTTGATGCCGAGATCCAGCAATTCTCCGGACTTGGAGATGCCCTCGCCATACATGATATCGAATTCGACCATCTTGAACGGCGGCGCCAGCTTGTTCTTCACCACCTTGACGCGCGTCTGGTTGCCAACGGCCTCGTCGCGGTCCTTGATCGCACCGATGCGGCGGATCTCCATTCGAATCGAGGAATAAAATTTCAGGGCGTTGCCGCCGGTGGTGGTTTCCGGATTGCCGAACATGACGCCGATCTTCATGCGAATCTGGTTGATGAAGATAATCGTCGTGCGCGAGCGGGCGACGGAGCCGGTCAACTTGCGCAACGCCTGGCTCATCAGCCGCGCCTGCAGGCCCACATGGCTGTCGCCCATTTCGCCTTCCAACTCGGCGCGTGGGACGAGCGCCGCGACCGAATCGACCACCAGCACATCAACGGCGCCAGAGCGCACCAGCGTGTCGGCAATCTCCAGCGCCTGTTCGCCAGCGTCCGGCTGTGAGATCAGCAGGTCGTCGACGCAAACCCCGAGCTTGCGGGCATAGACCGGGTCGAGAGCGTGTTCTGCATCGACGAAGGCACAGACGCCGCCTTTTTTCTGGGCCTCTGCAATGGCATGCAGCGCGAGCGTGGTTTTGCCGGAGCTTTCCGGACCGTAGATTTCGACGACCCGTCCGCGCGGCAGGCCGCCGATGCCGAGAGCGATGTCGAGCCCGATCGAACCGGTGGAGACCACTTCGGTCTCCACGGTTTCCCTCTGACCCAGCCGCATGATCGAGCCTTTGCCGAAGGCTCGCTCGATCTGGCTCACCGCCGCGTCGATGGCGCGCGTCTTTTCCGTAGCGTCCTTGTCCACCACTTGCAGCTTGCCAACCAGCATTACGTCATTCCCCTTATTCCACGCGCCCGCACCAATGGCAATGTCCCGGCAATTGTACACGTTGTGTTCTCGTTCGGAAGCCTTTTTTCTAACATGTTGCACTACAAGGTTTAATTGACACTCAAACAGGTTATAATTAACCCCAAAGGGTGAGCTACGCAAACGGCTAAATGCCGATGTGGTAATATTAGATGGCTGTGATGGGTGATATTGACTACACATTAGGCATTTCCCGTCGTCAAATTTCCCGTTAATGTGGCGCGGAATGGGCGCGAGCAGCACGCGCGGCGGGCTATGCACGGCAGTGCGGGGACGAAACTGCCTGAGGAGGAGCGGAGGGTTAAGAGGTTGGACAGTAAGGGGCAGTTTGTGGACCGACGGTCCGGGCATGATCGTCGGAGCATTCAGGATCTTAAGCAGTCAGACGACCGCCGCTCCGGCTATGACCGGCGGCGGAGCGACCAGCTTGGGTCAGTGCGATCCAGCAGCGATCTCCGCTTGGATCAGCGCGTGCCGTTTCGCGATGCGACCGCGAGGTCGGCCGGCCCGGGAGGAAATTTCGGCTATCCGGCAACCATCAATGACTTTCTGGCCGGGATCGGGACCGTGCTGACCACTGTGGTCTCCGGCTTCTACGAAGCCAGTATGGACCCGAAGCTGTGGCCGGAGGTGTTGGGCAAGCTGCGCGACGCGCTGCATGCGGACGCCGCCGCCGTGATCTCCCATGATTTTGAGCATGGGCGCGGACAGCTGGAGCACTCGGTTAGCATTGATGCAATGTTCGTGACCGCCTATCGCGAATTCTATGGTCGCCAGAACGTCTGGCTGCAGCACCCTGAGCACTTCCGTCAGGCTGGCACGGTGCTGACCAGTCGGCAGATCATCGATTCGGCAAGCGTCATGGAAACGGACTTCTACCGGTACTGGTTACGTCCGCAGAACCTGTTTCACCATCTTCTGGGGGTGCTTGAGACGCAGGGATCACAGGTCACGCTGCTATCGTTCGCCCGGGCGCGCGATAAAGGTGCCTTCTGGGACGAGGACACCGAGCTGTTATTTCGTCTCTTGCCCTATCTGAGGCAGGGAATCCGCTCCGGTGGCATGATTCGCCGTGTGCAGGATGCCGAGCGCATTCTTCTCGATACGCTCGACGTCATGCCGATCGGCATTGTTGTTCTCAGTTGCTCCGGCGCCGTCCTCAACGCCAACCGCGCAGCACGAGAGATCATCGATCACGAGGAGGCGCTTTACCTGGGCAGCGGCGGCCTCGGCCTGAAGCTGACCGCTGGCCGATTCCGATTTCGGGATTTCCTGGCGGGCTCTGGCGGCGAGTCGAAGCCGGACCCCATCGGCGACACGCACACGTTCTCGATCCCCCGTGAAAGCGGGAAACGCCCGCTAACGCTGCTGGTGATGCCGGTCAAGGACAGGACGCACCGGCGAAGCGATCGCGACCCGGGGGCGGTGCTGTTCATCGGGGATCCCGACCGTCCGGTCGATATCGACCCGCGCCAGCTTGTGCGGATGTACAACCTGAGCCGCGCGGAAGCGCGGGTGGCGGTGCTTCTGGCGCGCGGCATGCGGCTCGATGAATCGGCACAGCAACTTGGCTTGACCTACGAGACGGTGCGCAAACACCTCAAGCAGATTTTCGCTAAGACGGGCACCGATCGCCAGGCTGAACTGATCCGCACCTTGACGTCAGGTCCGGCCGGAATGCGGATATAGAAAGAGATCGGCGGGCTGCGCGGAGGTCTTCTCCGCGAGCACGCGCTCCACAAACGAGACCAGCTCCGCCAGCGAGAACGGCTTCGGCAGCTGGAATCGTTTGTCGTCGCGCGCTTCGGCCGTCGCCTCGTCCGCCAGGTCGGCGGAGATGATGACGATGGGTAACAGCGGGTGACTGCGGCGGGCCTGCTCGATCACACTCAGACCGCTCATGTCGGGCAGCGTCAGATCGCTCAGCAAGACATCGAAGGCTGCCCCGTTCGCTAAGGCCTTGAGGGCGCTCTCGCCGTCGGCTGCTTCGGTCACCGACCAGCCATGGCCGCGCAGAGCCCGGGCGGCGAAACGGCGAACCGCCTGATCATCCTCGATCAGCAGAATGTTCGTCTCGCGACGCTGCGGCGGACCGAGGGGGCGTGAGGCCGGCGTCGCCGGGAGATCGACAGGGCGAACGGCATCTGCAGCCGGTTCCGCCGCCGGCAGCAGAATTTGGAACGTCGCACCGGCCCCAAGAGCGCATTCGACGCTGATATGACCACCGCTCTGGCGGACGATCCCGTAGACGGTGGCCAGACCCAGACCGGTCCCTTCGCCCTGCGGCTTGGTGGTAAAGAACGGCTGGAAAATGTCGTCGATGATCTCCTTCGGGATCCCGGCACCGGTATCCGACACATCCACCTGCACGTACGTTCCTGCCGGCAGCGTCTGCCCCGACAGTTGCGTCGGGGCGGCAAGGCAGAGCCTTCTGGTGCTGAGCGCCAGCCGTCCAGCCCCTTGCATGGCATCGCGTGCATTGACGGCGAGATTGACGATCACCTGATCGAACCGGCCCGGATCCATCCGGGCCAGCGGCAGACGCGCGGCGTGCCGGGTCTCGATGCTGATTCCGGCGCCCAGCAAGCGGCGCAGCATCGGCAGCAGGTCTTCAATCGCTCTGTCCAATCGCAGCGGAACGGGACGCAGCGGTTGCTTGCGCGCGAAGCTCAGCAGCTGGCGGACCAGATCGCGGGCGCGAAGCGCCGTCGATCGGATGTCCGAGAGGTCATCATATCCGGCGAAGCCGGGGCGGGAGTCGCGCAGCAGCATCTCGCAGGATCCCAGCATCGCCGTGATCAGATTGTTGAAATCATGCGCGATGCTGCCGGCAAGCTGGCCGAGTGCCTGCAGCTTCTGGGAATGCGCGAGACCAATCTCGAAGTTGTAGCGATCGGTCTTGTCCAGCAGGTGCACCAACAGGCCGGTCGGCTCGCCATCATACTTGATAACGGTGGCGAACAGTTGAACGGCGAGCTCACCCCCCTGGCCCGTGGCGGTCAGCCGCAGAGTCTCCGTCTTGCTCTTGCACGTTGCGCCCATGACGAGCTTGGCCAGCTGCGCCTGGACCTCATCGCGATCTTCCGCGGCGAACGTATCGGCGAACGCGCGCCCTTTCAGGGCGTCCGGCGCCGTTCCCAACATGCGTGCCAGGACGCTGTTGCAGCAGACGATGGCACCGCTGGCGTCGAGCCGGGCAATGCCCATCGGGCTTTCTTCGAACAGCGTCGCAAATGCCGCGGAAGGATCTCCGCCGTCCGCTGGCATCATCCGTCGTTCATGGGCTGGGCCGCTCGCGCTTCGATTTCATCACCCAGCTGATGACCTGAGCAACAGCCTGGTAATGCTCCGGTGGAATCTCGTCGTCGATGTCCGCCGAAGCATGGAGCGAGCGGGCAAGCGGCGGGTTCTCGACCACCGGCACGTTGTTCTCCGCGGCGACTTCGCGGATGCGCAGGGCCACCCGGTCGACGCCCTTAGCCACCACCTTGGGTGCCGGCATGGCCGCCATGTCGTAAGCGAGAGCAACGGCGTAGTGCGTCGGATTGGCGATCACCACCGTCGCTGTCGGCACTGCCGCCATCATTCGCTTTCTCGCGCGCTCCTGGCGCAGGCGGCGGATGCGCGCCTTGATCTGCGGATCGCCGTCCGCCTCCTTGAACTCCTCGCGCAGTTCCTGCTTGGTCATCCGCATGCGGGCCAGGAACGAGAACCGCTGATAGAGGTAGTCGGCCGCCGCGATCAGGGTGGTGACGGCGGCAACCGCGGCGGCAATGCGGATCAGCAGGTCATTGCTGCGTCCCAAGGCCACGACCGGCGACAGAACCGGCCACTGCTCGATACCCGCCGCAAACGGCCGCAGCACCAGCACAAGAACCGTCATGACCATGGCCAGCTTGATCACGCTCTTCATCAGATCGATGAGGGCTCGCGCCGAGACGAGGCGCTCAACGCCCTTCATCGGCGACAGCCTGGAAAGCTGGGGGGCGAGCCGCTCGGGTGCCCACATCGGCCCCGCCTGTGCCAGTCCGCAGCCGACGCCGAACAGGCCCAGCAGCAGCACCGTTGGACCGAGGATCACGGCCATTTCCAGCAGCACCCCGCCGAAGCCCACCCGCATCGACGACAGCTCGACGTGCATGGTCTCGGGCTGCTCCAGAAAACGCAGGCCGAGCCGCAGGGCACGATCGGCGGCGGGCGGTGCCAGCATGGCCAGCGCGATGGCGCCGCCGCAAAGCGTCGCCCACACCTGGATTTCCTGGGAGTGCGCGACTTCACCCCGTTCGCGCGCCTGCTGCAGGCGTTTCGGAGTGGCCTCTTCGGTTCTCGAAGATCGGTCTTCGTCCGCCATCGCCTTGCGATCCGCTCCTGTTCAACTTCCTACGGAGGAGAGAACAGAGCGGCCAAACTGGTTGAGAAAGACCAGCATAATACCCGAAATCGAGAGCATGAGCACGCAAATCTGTAACGCGAGCTGCAGAGGCAGGCCAAAGAAGTAGACCTGAAGTTGTGGAACCAGCCGGCTGAGCATGCCCATGCCAACGTTGTAGACGAGGCTGACCACGACGAACGGAGCGGCGAGCTGCACGCCGAGCGCGAAGCTGTCGGCGACCGCGCGCGCTATCGCCGCCGACAGATCGCCGACCGGCATTCCTCCCTGCGGCAGAAAGACCGCATAGCTGTCGACCAGCGTCCGCAGCAACAGATGGTGCAGGTCGGCGGCGAACAGGACGACGACACCCAGGGTGGTGAAGAAGCCGCTGATGGTGGAGCTCTGCTGATCCACGATCGGATCCTGCACCAGGGCATTGGCGAACGAAGAGAGCAGGGCCACGTAGCTGCCGGCGACCTGCAACGCGGCGAACGCGATGCGCGCCGCGCAACCGATGAACAGCCCGATGGTCGCTTCGCTCAGCATCAGCACGGCGAGGAGGGCGGGGCTCCTCGGCAGGGAGGGCAGCACGCCGGTCAGCGTCGGCGTCACCAGCAGGCTGAGGAGCAGCGCCAGCAATAGGCGCAGCCGCATCGGCACATAGGCGGCGCTGAAGCCGGGCAGGAAGGCGATTGCCGTGCCGATGCGGACGAAGACGATGAGGACGGCGAAGGCCTCGGCACCTGCCGGCGCCAGCAGAAGAGGCACCTCAGCCCCCGACGACGATGCGGTCGAACAGGCGCTGCGTGAACTCGATGAGCGAGGTCGTCATGAACGGCAGGAACAGCACCATCGCCACCAGCATGGCGATGATCTTCGGCACGAAGGTCAGCGTCGTTTCCTGAAGCGTGGTCAGCGCCTGCAGCAGGGCGATGACGACGCCTGCGACGGTCCCCACGATCAACAGAGGAGCCGCGATCAGCAACAGCATCCACGTTGCGTCGCGGGCGATTTCCAGAACGGCGGTTTCGTCCACGGTTGCGTTCCTTTTGATCTGATCGCCTCAGATCGGCATGCGCAGGATTTCCTTGTACGCCTCGATCACCCGCTCCCGGACGGCGACCACCGTCTGCAGGGTCATCTCCGCTTCGGCGACGGCGGTGACCACGTGACTGACGTCGCCCTTGCCGCTGGCGGCGGCGACCGATGCCGCCTCCGCGGCATGTCCCGCGGTGACCGCGTCGCCGGCGACGCGCTTCAGCATATCGGCGAAACTGGTGCCACCCGCGGGCTCGTTCGTTCTCGAACCGCCCCCCGTCGCCGCCCTCTCGTAGGCGGCCAGGGCCTTGCTGTAGGTGTCGATGGGTGTGGGCATCGGGGTCTCCCGGGCCGGTTGGGCGCGCTCAGCGCAGGACGTCGATCGCGTCCTGTAACATTCCCTTGGTGGCGCGAATCACGTTCAGGTTGGCTTCATAGGATCGCTGGGCTTCGCGCATGTCGGTCATTTCGATCAGCGGGTTGACGTTGCTCTCCAGCACGTAGCCCCCGGCATCGGCCGCGGGATGGCTTGGATCCCATCGCCGCTGGAACGGGGAGGGGTCATCCGC
>DAIQPV010000176.1:0-6962 GCA_036787145.1 Rhodospirillales bacterium | reverse complement strand
GACCGAACGACATCTTGCTCTCTACGACACGCTCCTGCGACACGAGGAGGCCCTGTCCGCGTGATGCCTGACACCTGCGTCCTGTTCAATGATCGTTCCGCCACTCCGGCGAACGACCTCTCCACAGCCGGTGGCGCTCTGCCGCTCGCCGTCGTTCTCGACCAGCGCAACGTTCTCCTGTGCGGCTGGATGTCGGCGCCCCCTCCGGCAAAAGCAGAAGTCGTCCTCGGCGACGACGTCGCACGTGGGACATGGCAGGCCCTGACCTGGAGCGCCGGCGAGGACTCCGCCGCTTATCAGTTTGTCGCGGTGCTGCGGGCGGAGAACATTGTCCGCGCCCAGAGCCTGCCGCTGCAGTTGCTGTGCGAAGGCCGGCCGCCGATCGCGCTACCGGAGATTGCCCGCGTCGAGCTGGACGTAGCACCCCTCCTCGATCAGCTTCGCGGAGCCTCGGCCGATCTCGCCGCCGTGGCCGATTTCATCGAGGAGGTTTTCGCCGGCAGCACCGCACCGCAGCCGGTTTCGCCGCGCATCCGCGCCTTCCTGGTCACCTTCCTGGGATCCATCTCGGTGCATGATGGCTTCATCGAGATCGTCGGCCGTCCCGACTGCGGTGGTCTGCTGCTGCAGGGCTGGTCGATGCACCTGCAGCCGGGCACGCATGATTTCGGCCTCATGGCGGCGGGAGGGATCGAGAACCACGAGGCGGTGGTCGGCTGCTTTGAACGTCCCGATCTGCTGTCAACCGCGAGCGGCCTCGTCGCCTTCATGAAGACCGCCCGCAGTGTTGATCTCCACGCGTTGTCGCGGGTCTATTTCCGATCGAACGGGACCTACTATCACCTGGACGTGGTCGAGTCCCGGATCACCCTGGCCGACGACGCAGCCCTCCATCTCAAGGACATGCTCGGCCGTCTGCATGGGCCCACCCCGGCTGTCCGGGCCCTGAAGCGGGTGTGCCGGCCGCGCTTCCCGGGCCACGAAACCGTGTCGTCCCTTTCGGGACCGGTCCGCCTGGCGCAGGACATCGCGCTGCATGCGCCGGGCGGCGGGCTGTTCGTCTCCGGCTGGCTGCTCGATCCGCGCAAGATGGTCAACATGGTGCTGCTGAAGAGCACCGGCAATTTCTACGCGCGCCTGGATCCGACCTGGGTACGCCTGCCGCGTCCCGACGTCACATCCGGGTTCTCGTCGGATCCGCAGTTCGCCGAATGGCTCCGGCCCTGGGAGCATCAGCACGGCTTCATTGCCTTCGTCCGCCGCCCTCGGCCGATTGCCGACGACGAGGTGCATTACCTGGAAATCACCTTCGAGGACGAAAGCTGCGCATTCCTGCCGGTCCACTTCAATGACGGCGACCCGGAAGCGCTGCTGCGGCAGATCCTGGGCGCGGTGAACATCGATGATCCGAAGATCGACCAGATCATCGGAGCCCATCTGGCGCCGCTCGTCTCCGCGCTGTGCTCGGGCGCCTCTCCGGCGGCACCGGCGTCGGTCGCCGCGTTCGGCCGCCACAACCCGCGGTCGAAGGATGCATCGAAAGCTGCCCAGCCTCGCGCTTCGGTAGTGGTGCCGCTGTGTGAGGGCTGGTCCGACTTCGACATCAACCTGGCGCGCTTTTCCAGCGACCCGGACTTCGAGGACGCGGAGCTCATCGTCGTGGCCCCACGAGCCGGCGGCGATCAGATCGCCCAGGCCCTGCGACGCTATGCTTCGTTCTACAACCTCGCCGGGACGCTGGTGCTCACCGATGAGCCGCTGGATTATCATTCGGCGCTGAACGCGGGAGGCTCAGCAGCCAGCGCCGAGCTGCTGGTGTTCCTGTCCGCTTCCGTGTTTCCGCGCGAGCGCGGCTGGCTCGGCGTCCTGATCGACGAGATTGAAAACACGCCGGAGGCCGCTGCGGTGAGTCCGACCTTGCTTTATGAGGACGATTCCGTGCGGTTCGCCGGCAGCGAGGCCACAGAGGCGGCCGATGGCGAGACCAGCGACCGCTTCCGCGGATATGGCCATCACTGGCTCGACGGGGCCAAGGCACGGCGGGTCCTTGCCGGCAGCACGGAGTGCTGCGTCGTTCGCAAGCCGCTGTTTCTCGCGGCGGGCGGCTTCTCCCAGGAATTCGTCTGTCCGGAATGGCGAAGCCGGGATTTTTGCCTTCGGCTGAGGGCGGCCGGAGGCGCGTTCTACTGGCTGCCCGGCCTGCGCCTCTCTGCCATCGACGACGCGCACAGCGAGCCGCAGGACTATTCGGTGCGGGTGCGCCGCCTGGTCGATCGCCTGGGTTTCGCCCGCAAATGGGTTGCTGCCGCCGCCATCCCAACCGCCCATCCCTGACACACACCCCCGCACAAACGTTCATCACTGACAACCGTTCATCACCGAGAGTAGCCCCATATGCGCGCCTGATGCTGTCGCACGGCCACCCTGCGTTCTCGATCGGCGGGGCCGAGGTTGCCTCCTACAACCTGTTCAGCGGGTTGAACCGCATTGCCGATGTGGATTGTCACTATCTGGCGCGGGTCGGTCCGCCGGTCCAGCCGCATCGCGGCACACCGTTCATGAGCCTCCGGCAGAAGCAGAACGAGACGCTGATCTTCGCCAACGACTATGATTACTTCCGCCTGTCCAATCGGGACCTGGAAACGCTGGGCAGCGACTTCTGCCGGTTCATCGACGACGTTAACCCCGACGTTGTCCACTTCCACCACTTTCTCGGCTTCGGCCTTGAAGCCATTCATGCGGTTCGCCGGGTTCGTCCGGATATCCCGATCGTCGCGACCCTTCACGAATATCTTTCCATCTGCAACAACCACGGCCAGATGGTGAAGCGGCAGAACGGCCAGCTCTGCCGGCGCGCCACCCCGGCGGATTGCGCGACCTGCTTCCCGGATATCCCGGCCGGATCGCTGCACAAGCGCGAGCTGTTCATCAAGACGCTGTTCGAGAACGTGGACATGTTCGTCTCGCCCAGCCACTTCCTGATCGACCGCTTCGCCGACTGGGGACTGCCCGCCGACAAGCTGATGTTCCTCGAAAACGGTCTGGAAATCGGCGAGATCGCGCCGGCGCGGCCGCTTCCCGGGGGAAAGGGACGGCGCAACCGCTTTGCCTATTTCGGCCAGCTTAACCAGTTCAAGGGTGTCAAGGTGCTGGTCGAGGCGGTGGCGCGGGTGCCGGCGGAGGACTGGGGAAACGACTCGGTGCTGTGCGTCTTCGGCGGCAACCTCGAGGTCCAGCCGGAAAAGTTCCAGCAGGAATTCAAGAAGCTGGTGCAAATGGCTGGCCGGCGTGTGCGTTTCTTCGGCAGCTATCGCAGTCCCGATCTGCCGACGCTGATGCGCGAAATCGACTGGGTGGTCGTCCCATCCACATGGTGGGAAAACTCCCCGGTAGTGATTCAGGAGGCCTTCCTGCACGGGCGCCCGATCCTCTGCAGCAATATCGGCGGCATGGCGGAAAAGATCCGCAACCGGGTCGATGGCCTCCACTTCCGCGCCGGCAGTGCCGAAAGCCTGGTCGATCGGCTGGTCGAGGTGCTGCACAGCCCGGATTTGTGGGAGCGGCTGCGAGGCCGTATCCGCCGGCCGCTGTCCAGCGACACCGCGGCGGAGCAGCACCTCGCCCTCTATCGCCAACTGGTCGCGGGCCGGCGAGGTGCCACGGTGACGCCGCTGCCGGCCACGGAAGCGAAGGCCGAGCCGTCGGGCAAGGCCGCCTCTCTCGCCGCGTAGGCGCGGTGCCGGCGACAGCCGGGTCATCCACTTTGGCAAGGCGGGAACAGATGCAGCAGCGCACCGATCTTCTGCGCCAGACGCTGCGCGGATGCGCCGGCGGGGTGGCTTTCGCCGCCTTCGTCGGGCTTTTCGTCAACGTCCTGTACCTGGTGCAGCCGCTTTTCTCGATCCAGGTCTACGACCGGGTCATGGGAAGCCGAAGCCTGGACACGCTGGAGATGCTCAGCATCCTCGCCGGCATCAGCCTGATCTTCCTTGGCATTCTGGATTATGTCCGGGCGCGGGTGTTCATGATCGTCGGCGAGCAGTTAGCGCGCCGCCTCAGCGCCGCGACGCTCGAAGCCGCCGTGGGCGAAAGCCTGCGGAGCCAGTCGGTGCAGGCGGCGAATGCCATGCGTGACCTGCAGGAGCTTCGCCAGTTCGTCTCCGGCGGACCCGTCAGCCTGCCGATCGACGCCGCCTTCACGCCCATCTTTCTCCTCACGCTGGTCCTGCTGCACCCCGCCTACGCGGTTGTGGCGTTGGTCGGCGTTGCGGTGATGCTGGCGATGGGGCTGGCGATGGAACTGCTCGTGCGCCGCCGGGCCGCCGCGGCCAATGACGCGGCGCTGAAGTCGCATGCCGAAGTCGGCGCTGCGATCCGCCATGCCGAGCTGATCGAGGCCATGGGCATGCGGACCGCCATCGTCCGCCGCTGGCAGACGGGGCAGAACCGGGCCCTGGCGCTGATCGGCATCGGCAACCAGAGCTCGAAGGCAATCACCGCGGCGTCCCGATCCCTGCGGATGAGCCTGCAGGTGGCCATGCTGGCGACCGGAGCGACGCTGGTGGTCGATCACGCGGTTTCATCCGGCAGCATGATCGCCGCCGCCATCATGACCGGGCGCCTGCTCTTCCCGTTTGAACAGATGATCGAGGGATGGCGGCAGTGGACGCAGGCGCTGAGTGCTGTCCGCCGCCTGCGAACGCTGCTGGGGGACGGCACCGCCGGCCGCAGCAGCGCCCCGCTGACGGCCGAGCAGGGCCGGCTTTCGGTGGATGGCGTCACCTTTGTCCCCGCCGGCAGCGAGCGGCCGGTGTTGCGCAATGTCCGCTTTGCCCTGGAAGCCGGGGATGTGCTCGGCATCGTCGGCCCGTCCGGCGCCGGCAAGTCCACCCTGGCGCGCCTGATGGTCGGGGTCTGGCGGCCGAGCACGGGCGGCATCTATCTCGACGGCCACGACGTCTATGCCTGGGAACGCCAGAGCTTCGGCCGCGCGGTCGGCTACCTGCCGCAGAACGCCCTGCTGCTGGATGGCACGGTTCGCGAAAATATTGCCCGCTTCGAGGATGCGGACCCCGCCGAGGTCATTGCCGCCGCCAGACGGGCCGAGGTGCACGACATTATCGGGCGGCTGCCGCAGGGTTACGAGACCCGCGTCGGCGAAACCGGCTTCGGGCTGTCGGGCGGCCAGCGGCAACGGATCGCCCTGGCCCGCGCGATGTTCGGCAACCCCAAGCTGCTGATTCTCGATGAGCCCAACTCCAACGTGGACGGCGCCGGAGAGCAGGCCCTGATGAACGCCATCCGCGAGGCCAAGAAGATGGGGACGACCGTGGTTCTCGTCGCCCATCGGCTGGCGGTGATGGCCGTGGCGGACAAGCTGCTGATGCTCCGCGACGGCTCCGTCGAACGCTTCGGGACGAAAAGCGACGTGATGAAGGCGATGACGAGTCAAGCGCCGATCCGTGACGGAGAGTCCAACGTGGCGCGCCTGCCCACTCCGGCAAAGGTGGGGCCGGCAAAGATGGCTACGGCAAAGATGGTGCGCGCATGAGTGCTTCTTCGACGGCCTTTGCCGGCGTTTCTCCCGGCAACCCAGGTCCGGCTGCGGACGATGAGCCTAGCCTGCGACGGATCGTCGTCATCGGCCTCGTGGCGATCGTTGCCGGCTTCGGCGGCTTCGGCAGCTGGGCCTTGCTGGCGCGCTTGAACAGCGCGGCGCAGGCTCCCGGCATTGTTGTCGTCGACAGTCACCGCAAGACGGTCCAGCATCTGGAAGGCGGGATCCTCCGCGAACTGCTGGTCCAGGAAGGCGAACCGGTGAGTAGCGGGCAGCCGCTGGCGCTCCTCGACACCACCCAGGCCGAAGCGCAATTCGGCCAGCTGACCAGCCAGCAGATGACGTTGCGAGCGCGGGTCGGCCGGCTCCGCGCCGAACAGCAGAACCAGCGGACGTTCACGGTCCCGCCGGAGCTGGCCGACCGCCTGGCCGAGCCGCTCGTCGCCGACGCGGTCGAGGCACAACGCCGGTTGTTCGAAGCACGCTGGCGGGCCTATGACAGCGCGTCGGCGATCGTCACCAAGCGGATCCAGCAGTTTCGCGAGCAGATCGCCTCGGCGCAGTCGCAGCTGCAGGCCGTCGAAAAACGCCTTTCCCTGGTCCAGGAAGACTTGCGCAATGCCACTTTCCTGTTCGACCGAGGCTACGAGAAGCGGACCCGCCTGCTCGAGCTGCAACGGAACGTCGAGGAACTGAACGGACAAGCGAGCCAGCAGCGCGGCGTCATCGCCCAGGCGCAGCAGAGCATCGCCGGATCCGAAATGGAAATCGTCAACCTGGGGGACAGCCGGCACGCCGAAGTTGCCAGGGACCTGGAAGAGTCCCGGGCTCAAGAAGTGGACCTGGCGGACCGGATCCGGGCAGCGCGCGACGTGCTGGATCGCCGCGAAATCCTGGCACCCCAGGAGGGCATCGTGACCGACATCCGCCTGGTCACTCCCGGCGGGGTGATCGGCCCGGGCCAGCCGCTGATGGACATCGTTCCGATGGACGATCCGCTGATCATCGAAGCCCGCGTGCATCCCGACGACATCGACGTCGTCCACGCCGGGCTGGCGGCGGATGTCCACCTGACGGCGTTCAAGCGCAGCTCGACCCCGCCCGTCGAAGGCGTCGTCACCTACGTCTCGGCCGACATGCTGAGCGATCCCCGCGACGGCACCAAGTACTTCCTGGCGCGTGTCAAACCGTCGGCGGATGCCCTGGCGCGGCTGCGGGGGGTGACGCTGTCGCCGGGGATGCCGGCCGACGTGATGATCGTGACGGGGGAGCGGAAGGCCTTCGAATACTTCATCGAGCCGCTGCGCCAGCGCATGCGCCACGCCTTCCGGGAAGACTGACCCGCCAGTTCAATGAGAACGGGCCGGCTGCTCGTTCAGCCGAAGACCGCGAACACTCCGAGCAG
>DAIQPV010000175.1:0-6974 GCA_036787145.1 Rhodospirillales bacterium | reverse complement strand
GCGGGGCAGAACAGCGCTCCGTGGCCGCGGTCGGTGCCGTTGCTCGACGGCGGCGAATATGCCGTGCGCGACCCCCGCAGCCTTTGGGAAAGACGGCTGGTCATCCGCATCATTCCGGTGGGCGAGATCAGCACCGTCCACCAGGTCGCGTGGATGTCAGACGCCGGCTGCTTCCGGCAGGCGCGGGTGCTGGTCAGGGCGCTTCGATAGCGCCTCGGGAATGCTGCGGGCGGTTTCGCTGGCGGCGGGTGCAGCCTCAGGAGGGGGCAGAAATGGTCGGAAGGCTGGCAATGATTTCGTCCCTGGTGATGCTCTTGGGCGGCGCGGCTTCAGCGATGGCCGGCCAACTGGTCGTGGTCGACTCGACATCGCCAAAATGGCCGGCCGGTTCCGTCATTGATGCGAGCAAGCCGCTGTCGATCGGCGCTAACGAGACGCTGACCCTCGTCGGCGAGGACGGAACATTGCACCGTCTGACGGGGCCGTCATCCGGCGTGCCCGGCGTGGACACGGCTCCGGCGGGAAGCGACAAGAACGTGGTCCAGGCGCTGTCCCGGCTTTTTGCCGCCAACCAGCCTGCGGCTTCCGCGTGGGGCACCTTCCGCGGCAGCGAAGCGGTGATGGACCGCGAAGCCGCCAATCCGCCCGAGGTCTGGGCCTGGAACCTCTACCGCTCGGACCGCATCTGCGTGCCGGCGGGGGCCCAGCCATCGATGTGGCGGCCGGAGGCGTCGCGCGATCAGGGAGTGGTGCTGCTGCACCTTTCGACCGGCTCCGAGGCGGAGGTGGAGCTTGCTCCGGGCCAGGACCATGCGGCATGGCCGCAAGCTGTGCCGCTGCTGGATGGCGGCGAGTATGCCATTCGGGATGCAGGCAACCTCTGGGAAAGGAAGCTGCTCGTCTATGTCATTCCCGCGGACGAGGCCAGCGACATCCGGCAGATTACCTGGATGTCCGACGCCGGCTGCCTGCGCCAGGCGCGCCTGATGGTCGCGCACCTGCCGCAATAGCCGTCGGTCAACGGCCGACCGTCAGCGGTGGAGTCGGCAGAGTCAAAGGCCGTATGCCCAGGCCGCCGGGTGGTGGTGGCGTCTGCCAGCCCAGAGGCGCCCTGGGAGGCGCCTCGGTAGGCGCCCTGGGAGGAGCCAGCACGGGCGCCGTCACCGGGCGTTTCGGCAGGGCAGGCTGCGGCCATCCCACACGCGGCCGGCCAGGGACGAACGCCGTGCCTGTCCACGGGCAGCAGCCAAAGGCCGGATAGGGATAATAGAAGCCGCTGAAGCCGCCCAAGCGCAGACTGAACGCCGGCAGGCTGTAGGTCTGGACGCTGCGGTCGACGAAGACGCTCGTTCCACTGTCGAAAACGCTCAGCCGGGTGGCCTCAACGGTGTCCATCGACCAGAGCGGAGGCCGTTCGCCCTGGCAGGCCGCCGCTGCCAGAGCCGCCGTCAGAGCCGCCGTCAGCGCCAACGCCTTCGCGCCCGTGTGCATCCGCGTCCTCCTGCGGGAAGAGGTGGGCGATCGTCGGCCGCCGATCGAGCGGATTCTTCTGCCATAACCTTTTTTCAGCCCCTCAACAATTGCGCCGAACATGATTCTCTCGTACCCGCTGAACGGCTTCCCTATGTCTGCGACAGAGCGTTCCCAGGCTCCTGGGCAAGGGGTCATCACGCTCAGCTATCGAGAGGGAATGACAATGATCAATGCGCGGGATGTTCTGGGGCAGTTGATGCAAGCGGGCCTTTCCGGCTCCTCGAACGACCGGATCGCACACGGTATGGGCCCCAACGGCGTCGGCCGGTCGGGCAATCCCTTGGGCGATCTGCTCGGCGGCTTACTCGGACGAGGCGGCGGCTCCGCCGGTGGCCCAAGCGGCGGATCAAGCGGCGGATCAGGCGGTGGCTCCGGCGGCAGCGGACTTCCCGGCGGTCTGGGCGATCTCGCTTCTCAGGCCGAGGCGATGTTGCGGGGGCCGGGTGGCAAGGATGCTCTTGCCATGGGCGGACTTGCCTCTCTTGCCGGCGCCGTCCTGGGCGGGCGCCGCGGAGGATCGGGTGGAGCGATCGGCGGCGGTCTGCTGGCGCTTCTCGGCAGCCTCGCTTTCTCGGCGTTGAAGCACCGCGACGCTCAAAGTGCTCCAGCCAACCAGGCCGAACTGGCCCGCGAAGCTCCGCTGGGTTTGCGCGAACCGCAGACGCCGGCCGAAGAGCAGGAATTGGAGAACACGGCTCACCTGGCGATCAGCGCGATGATCAACGCGGCCAAGGCCGACGGCGCCATCGACGGCAGCGAGATGGGCCGGATCATGGGCAAGCTGAACGAGGCCGGCGCCGATCCCGAAGCCAAGGACTTCGTCATGAACGAGTTTCAGAAGCCGCTCGATCTTGACGGCCTCGTTCGCAGCGTCAAGAGCCCGGAAGTGGCCGTCCAGGTTTACAGCGCCTCCCTTCTCGCAATCGAAGTCGATACGCCCGCAGAGAAGGATTATCTGCTGAAACTGGCGCAGAAGCTCGGCCTCGATGCTGAAACGGTGCAGAGGGTGCACGATGCCCTGGGATTAGCGCCGATCGGCCAGCCAGCGGGCGTTTAGCCCGCTGGCGTTTAGCTGGGCATAAGGATTGGTCGGGGGCTGGCGTTGGGTCTTTTCGCCGGCGGCTTCAGTCGTCTTCCGCATCCTCGGCGCGCGTGAGCTCGCCGAGGGCCTGAGCGATGGGGCCCAGCAACGTTTCGTCGGCATGTCCGCCACGGCGTTGGGCGAGGGCAACGTATTGCCCGACCAACTCCCGCATCGGCTCAGCCAACTGGCGCGGGTTCGCCAGAAAGTCCGGGGCAAGGGTGTCCACGCTCTCCCGCGCCGCACCTTCCGCCTCCTGTCCCCGGTCGGCCTTCTCCAGAGCCTGGCTCAGCCCGGCCAGCGCCTGTGCCAGTCCCATCCTGCCGCCTGCTGCTCCGCTTTGGCGCTGCTGTTCGACGAGAGCTTGTGCTTGTTCAACGTCCAAAGGAGCTCCTTCCGCCACGCGGGATCGACCTTGGTCGGGCGCTGAGGCTTGCTGCCGGCCTCCTGTTCGCCAGTCTAGGCAAAGAGGCGCCGCTGGCAAGGCCCGTAGCACTCTGTTTGGTGAGCAGCGCCGGCTCAGCCGCGCCCGCGATAGGCCGGCACCCCTTGCTCGGGCAACCACAGGCCATCGGGCGGAGCGCCCGTCTGCCAGAAGACATCGATCGGGATGCCGCCCCGCGGATACCAATAGCCGCCGATGCGCAGCCAGAGCGGCGTGGCGGTGGCGACGATCCTCTTCGCCACCAGGAGAGTGCACGCCTCGTGAAATCCCCGGGCATCGCGGAAGCTGGCCAGGAAGAGCTTGAGCGACTTGCTCTCGACCAGGAGATCCCGGGGCACGTAATCAATCACCAGATGCGCGAAATCCGGCTGACCGGTCACCGGACAAAGCGTCGTGAACTCCGGACTGGCGAAGCGAACCAGGTAGATGCAGTCCGGATGCGGGTTCGGGACTGTCTCCAGTTCCGCCGTTTCGGGGGAACCGGGCAAGGGAACGTTGCGACCCAGCATCTGACTCATCGGTGATTTGCTGTGCCCATGGGAGACTCTCCATCAGTATCGCATCGATCAGACTGGGAGCAGAGGTATCTCCCCGATTGGTAAAGAGAGCGCCCGATCTGCTGCGGCCAATCGATGTCGCCGGCACACCCTCCGACGGCCACAAGAACAAGAAAGGCGGCCAAAGTTTTTGGTATCATGCCGGGTTCTCCGCACTTACCGGCTTCAACAAATCACCCCGCGCCCAGTCGGCGGTGACCGTTGCGGCATAAGCGGCAAAACGCCCGGCGAGGATGGCCGCCCTCATCTCTGCCATTAGCCGCGCATAGTACGCCACATTGTGCCAGGTCAGCAGCATCGCGCCGAGAATTTCGCCACAACGGACAAGGTGGTGCAGATACGCCCGGCTGTATTCCCGGCTGGCCGGACAGTCGAGGCTCTCGTCGAGCGGACGGGGATCCTCGGCGTGCCGGGCATTTCTCAGGTTGAGCGGGCCGAAACGCGTGAACGCCTGACCCGTGCGCCCGGAGCGCGTCGGCAACACGCAGTCGAACAGGTCGATGCCGCGCGCGACGGCTCCCAGCAGGTCCTCTGGCTTGCCGACGCCCATCAGGTAACGCGGACGATCGCAAGGCAGCAACGGCTCCGTATCGTCGAGAACGGTGAACATCGCTTCTCGTCCCTCGCCGACGGCAAGGCCGCCGACCGCATAGCCATCGAAGCCGATATCGTTCAGCAGGCTGGCTGATTCGGCGCGCAAATCCCGATGGGTGCCTCCCTGCACGATCCCAAAGAGGCCATAGCCGGGGCGGATGGCGAAGGCCTCGCGGCAGCGGGCAGCCCATCGCATCGAGCGCCGCATCGAGTCTGCAACGATGGCCTTTGTCTCTCCGAAGCGCGGGCACTCGTCCAGGACCATGCTGATATCGGCATCGAGCAGCCTCTGAATCGCGACGGCACCGGCTGGCGTCAAGCGATGGCGGCTGCCATCCACATGACTACGGAAGGTGACGCCCTCTTCGTCGATCTGCCGAAGGTCCGAAAGCGACATCACCTGATACCCGCCGGAATCGGTGAGGATCGGGCCGGGCCAACGCATGAAGGCATGCAGGCCACCCAGTCGGGCAACGCGGTCGGCACCGGGTCGCAGCATCAGGTGATAGGTGTTGGAAAGGACGATCTGTGTTCCGACCGCCGTCAGCATCTCCGGGGTCAGCGCTTTAACGGTGGCTGCGGTTCCTACCGGCATGAAGACCGGCGTGGCCACCTCGCCATGCGCCGTTGCGAGCGTGCCGGCCCGCGCGCGCCCGTCGGTCGCCTCCAGGCGAAAGCCGATGCTCAATCGCCCCCCTCCCCCGCGCGCTCCTTCTGCCCGCTCCGCGTCAGCAGGCAGGCGTCGCCGTAGGAGTAGAAGCGGTAGGCTGCCGCGATCGCATGGGCATAGGCGTCTTGCATTCGCCGGGTCCCGGCAAACGCACACACCAGGATAAACAGCGTCGACCGCGGCAAGTGAAAGTTGGTGAGCAGCAGGTCGACGACCCGCAAGCGGTAGCCAGGCGTGATGAACAGGCGGGTCTCGCCTGACCAGGCGTTGATCCGGCCGGCCTCGTCGGCAGCGCTTTCGAGAAGCCGCAACGCCGTCGTCCCGACGCAGACGACCCGCCCGCCGGCCCGCCGGGCCTTGTCAATGGCGTCGGCGGCGGCCGCGCTGATGGAGCCCCATTCGGCGTGCATCACATGCTCTTCCAACCGTTCCGTCTTGATCGGCAGAAAGGTCCCGGCGCCCACGTGCAGGGTGACGGCCGCTCGCCGAATGCCCGCACATTCCAACCTCTGCAACAAGTCGGGGGTAAAGTGCAGGCCGGCAGTTGGCGCCGCCACCGCGCCTGGCTTCGACGCGTAGACCGTCTGGTAATCCTCCCGGTCCTGCGGGTCCGCGCGGGTGCGATGGATATAAGGAGGAAGTGGCGCGGCACCGTGCGCTTCGAGCGCGCGCGCGACAGCCATGTCGTCGCTTGCGAAATCCAGGACAATGGCGCCGTCCTCTTCCTTCGCGGCGATCGTCGCATCCGGAACACCGCCGAAGACGACCGTGTCGCCCAGCCGCAGACGACGACCCGGCTTCGCCAGGGCGCGCCAGCGACCCACGCCGGTTGGCTCAATCAACGTGACCTCGATCGCAACACTTCCGCGGGAACCGAACAACCGCGTCGGCAGCACTTTCGTGTCGTTGACCACAAGGATGTCGCCCGCCCGCAAGAGGTTGGGGAGATCACGGACCGATCGGTCCGCAACCTGGTCATTGACGACCAGCAGGCGCGCTAAGTCGCGCGGCCGAACCGGCCGCTGGGCAATCCGGTCGGCGGGAAGCGGAAAGTCGAAATCATCGGGGCTCATCGGCGGCAGAAACTAGCGCACTCACTCATCCGGAAGCTATAGGGTCGTTGCCGGTCAGAGCGGTTGCGAAAGCTCCTCAAGAACCCAAAGCCTGCCTTGACGCCGGCCGCACCGCACCGCCAAGATCCCGGTACGAGAGGGACCCCGGGCGGAAGGATCAGGCCATGCACGTCACCTTTGTCCACGTGCACGTCAAGCCGGACAATGTTGAAGCCTTTATCGGCGCCGTGCGGTCCAACCACGAGGCGTCGATTCACGAACCCGGCAACCGCAGGTTTGACGTGCTGCAAAACCCGTCCGACCCCAGCCGCTTCTGCATTTACGAAGCCTATGCAACAGAGGAGGATGCCAAGGCTCACAAGCTGACGGCGCACTACCTGACCTGGAGCGAGACCGTCGCACCGATGATGGCCGAGCCAAGGATCGGCGAGACGTGGCAGGGCCTTTTCCCGGCGGGATAAGTCGATGAGCGTGTCGCTTTCGCCGTCCGCCGATGCCCTCGGTCTCGCCCCCTTCTCCCCGTTCGGCATCGCCCGGCTGCCGCGCCTTCTCTTCGGTGAAGGAGCGCTCGGCGATTTGCCGAAAGAGGTGTCCGCCCTGGGGCGCGTCCTGCTGCTGGTCACGGGCGCCCGCTCCCTCCGCGCTGGCCGGCACGGATCATCGCTGTTCGCGGCCCTGGCCCGCGCCGGTATCCAATTGCACGAGGTGGCGGTCGATGGCGAGCCCTCGCCCGAGACGGTGGACGCGGCTGTCGCCGCATTCGGTGATCGCGGCGTTGAGGTTGTCGTGGGGGTCGGCGGCGGCAGCGCGCTCGATGCCGCCAAGGCGATCGCGGGATTGCTGCCGCACCGCCACTCGGTCATGCGGCATCTGGAAGGCGTGGGCCCCGAGGAGCCGTACCGGGGGCCGGCGTTACCGCTGATCCTGGTACCGACCACGGCGGGCACCGGGTCGGAGGCGACGAAGAACGCTGTCCTCACCCGCCACGGCCGAGCCGGCTTCAAGAAATCCTTTCGCGACG
>DAIQPV010000174.1:0-7007 GCA_036787145.1 Rhodospirillales bacterium | reverse complement strand
GGCGAGGGACAGGGGGCGGCGGCCGGTGTTGCCGCCGGCAGCGCCGTCATCGGGTTGCAGCCAGACGGCGATGGGACACTCCTGAACTACGACGTGAGCGCGACGGTCGGCGGCAAACTGGCGCAACTCGGCTCGCGATTGATCGACGCAGCCGCAGCGAAGCTTGCCGAGGACTTCTTCGAGCGCTTCGCCAGCCAGATGGCCCCGCTTCCCCCGGTCGCGACGCGGGAGACGCAACACTTGGCGGAACCGGGACGAACCGGCCTGAAACCGGTCGTTTGGGTGCCGTTGCTGATCGCTCTGGTGTTTCTCGTGCTGCTGGCGTTCGCAAGGCCATAGTCAGCGTCCGCGGTGACGACCTGGCACGGCGCGCGCCGAGGAGGAAGAAGCATGATCCCGGTCGAATTGACGGTAAACGGCCAGCCGGTGAGGACCGAGGTCGAGGCCCGGACCCTCTTGGTCGACTTCCTCCGCGACGATCTCGGCCTGACCGGCACGCACCGCGGTTGCGACACCAGCCAGTGCGGCGCCTGCGTTGTCCACCTCGGCGGACGGAGCGTCAAGGCCTGCACGCTGCTCATGGTGCAGGCGGCCGGCAGCGCTGTCGTAACCATTGAAGGTCTCGCCCAAGGCGGCCGGCTGCACCCGCTGCAGGAGGCGTTTCGCGAGCATCACGGCCTGCAATGCGGCTTCTGCACGCCGGGCATGGTCATGAGTGCCCTGGACCTTCTGCAGCGCGTTCCCCATCCTCCGGAACACCAGATCCGCGACTGGCTGGAGGGCAACCTCTGCCGATGCACAGGCTACGTCGGCATCGTTCAAGCGATTGCCGCCGCTGCCGCCGGCACCGTCGGCGCCAACCCGTCGTCATAACCGGAGCCGGGCCGTGCACGACTTTGATTACCTGCGCGCCAAGTCGGTCGGCGAGGCCGTCGACGCGATCGCCGCCGCCGAGGATGCCCGGTATCTTGCCGGCGGCATGACGCTGATCCCGACATTGAGACAGCGTCTCGCCCGACCCTCCCTGCTGGTGGATATTGCCGGCATCGAAGAGTTGCGCGTGCTGCGGGTCACCGGGTCCAGCCTGTCCGTCGGCGCGATGACGACCCACGCCGCGGTCGAGGACTCGGCGGAGGTCCGGCAGGCCCTCCCGGCGCTGGCGACGCTTGCCGCACAGATCGGCGATCCCCAGGTGCGCAATCGCGGCAGCCTCGGCGGTTCGATCGCCAACAACGACCCCGCCGCCGATTATCCCGCCGCCGCACTTGGCCTCGGGGCAACGATCGTCACCGATCGACGACGCATCGCCGCCGATGCCTTTTTCGTCGGCATGTTCGAAACGCTGCTGGAGCACGGCGAACTCGTTCTCGCCGTCGAATTTCCCATCGCGGAGCGGATTGGTTACGCCAAGCTGCGGCAACAGGCCTCCCGCTATGCTCTCGTTGGTGTCCTGGTGGCTCGTCTGCCGGCCGGCGTCCGCGTCGCCGTGACCGGGGCGGGTCCCTGCGTCTTTCGGCATTCCGCCATGGAGCAGGCGCTGGAAGAAAAGTTCGCGCCGGAGTCCCTCGATCACGTCGTCACCGGCGAGGGGGCGCTGTTCTCCGACATGCACGGGAGCGCTTCCTACCGCGCCGAGATGACCCGTCTGCTCGCTCAGCGCGCCGTGGTGGCGGCGATGTGAAGGGCGCAGCCAACAGCAAGCCTTCCGCAGCCCGCAAGAGCTAAGGTCGGGCCTCCCCGGGAACGGCCTCGCCCGGCAGCACGGCCCAACCCGGCACATGGGGCACCAGCCTGGCCTCGCCCACCGTCACGCCGTCCGCCTCGCTGATCGCCGGAAGGGCATTCAGCCGCAGCAGCGCCAGCGCCCAGCCCTCGGCGCCGGAACGTACCTCGCCGACGGTCTGCCCATCGACGGAAATCGGCGTGCCAGGATGAGGGATGGTTCCTTCGACGCGCATCGGCAGCAGCCGACGCTTCACCAGGCCGCGCCAGCGGGTCCGCGCCGTCAGTTCCTGGCCCAGGAAACATCCCTTATTCCAGTCGATGCCGCCCAGTTCATCGAAGCCGCATTCGAGCAGCAGCGATTTTTCCACCAGCATGTCGCGGCTGCCGTCTGGCAGCCCCAGAAAAATGCGCAAGGCGTCATATGCGCCTGGTTCCGCGCGTTCAAAGCCGCGGGCGATGAGCGCCGCTTCCCCCGTCTCGCCGGGCAGCAGGGCCCGCAAGCCTGCGGCGGCAAGGCGCGGATCGATGAAGACGATGCCATCCCCGAGCGGCGCGGCCGCTCCCGCACTCGCCGAGGCGAGGCCGGCCTGCGTCGCCGCCGCCTCGCCAGTCAAAGCCCAGACACTCAGCGCCGGCCCGACCTCCTCGATCGAAACGCGCGAACGCAGGCGATAGAGGGACAGGCGGCGTTTGAGATCCGCAAGACGGCCGGCCTCTGCCTCGAGCAGCAGCGCGCCGCCGCTCTCACAGATGAAAAAGTCGTGAAGATACTTTCCCTGCGCTGTCAGGAACGCCGCCCAGACCGCGTGATCCGGCTTGACCGCGCCGACGTCGTTGGAGATCAGGCCCTGCAGGAAGCTGCGCGCGTCCGGCCCCTCAATGCGCAGCACACCACGCGAGGCAAGACGGACAAAGGACGCGAGACTCATCGGCTGAGCTCCACAGGTCAGGAGGGACAAGGCCCGCGAAACTTGGCAGCCGGACCGCAGTCTTGCAAGGCGTCCTCGTCTTCCGGGGGTCTTCCGGGGGTCTTCCGGGGGTCTTCCGGGGGTCTTCCGGGGGTCTTCCGGTATCATCCGTCCCGGTCAAATGCCGGCTGCCGAGAATTCTTGCAGGGGGACGCGGGCGGCGCCTATTGTTTCCTGTTACGGTCGGGTGAAACCAGGGAGGACATTCCCCATGAGCCTGCAGGATCGGATCGAAGCATTGAAGGCAAAACACCATGCGCTCGAAGAGGCGCTTGAGACGGAAAACAGCCGGCCTAGCCCCGATGCAGCAGAGATCACGAAAATCAAGAAGCAGAAGCTACAGATCAAGGACGAGATCGCCTCTCTCAGTCACCAACATTTAAGCTGACGCTGGTCTTCGGACGTTCACCGCCTTGGTGGGGTGGGCAATCGAATGCTGGGTGAAATCGACCGGAGCGCCGGGGCGGGCCTGATCCCTCGATATGGCGACCGGTATTACCGCGAGCGTCGTCGGAGGGGCGATTCCGGACCCGGGCGACATGCTGGCTTTGCAAAACAGCGCAAATTCGACCAAACTCCGCACCCACCGAGGCGGCGGCTTGCCGCAGCGGCTCTAATCCATTGACAACTCTCGCCAAAACAAGGGGAGGACCATGACTGGACCATACGAGGAAGCGTTTACCAAATCGATCAACGATCCCGACGCGTTTTGGGGAGAGGCTGCGAAAGGGATCGACTGGATCAAGACGTGGGACAAGGTTCTCGACGACTCCAACAAGCCTTTCTACCGGTGGTTCAAGGGCGCCGTCGTCAACACGGCCTACAACGCCTTGGACCGTCACGTCGACGGGGGCCGGGCCGATCAGGCGGCGCTGATCTTTGACAGCCCGGTGACCGACACCATTCGCACCTACACCTATCGCGAACTGCGCGATGAAGTCGCCAAGTTCGCGGGCGTCCTTCGCAGCCTGGGCGTCGCCAAGGGCGACCGGGTCATCATTTATATGCCGATGATTCCGGAAGCGCCGATTGCCATGCTCGCCTGCGCCCGCATCGGCGCCGTGCATTCGGTCGTGTTCGGCGGCTTTGCTTCCAACGAGCTCGCCGTTCGCATCGACGACGCGTTGCCGAAAGTCATCGTGACCGCGTCGTGCGGCATCGAGGTCGGTCGCGTCATCGACTACTCGCCCCTGCTGAATGGCGCCATCGAGCTTGCCGATCACAAGCCGTCGGCCGTCGTCGTCAAGCAACGTCCGCAGAAGCCGTGGCAGATGCAAGAACGAGACGTTGACTGGGACGAGGCGGTTGCAAAGGCGGAACCCGCGGAGTGCGTTCCGGTTGCGGCGACCGATCCGCTCTACATCCTCTATACGTCCGGCACCACCGGCCAGCCGAAAGGCGTGGTGCGCGATAACGGCGGGCACCTGGTCGCGCTGAAGTGGACGATGAAGAACATCTACGACATCGAGCCCGGCGAAGTGTGGTGGGCAGCGTCGGATGTCGGCTGGGTAGTCGGCCACTCTTACATCGTTTACGCACCCCTGCTTCACGGCGCGACGACCATTGTTTACGAGGGCAAGCCGGTTGGCACGCCAGATGCCGGCGCATTCTGGCGCGTGATCTCGCAGCACAAAGTGGTTTCGCTGTTTACCGCGCCGACGGCGTTCAGGGCGATCAAGCGCGACGATCCGAACGCCGAGATGATGGGCAAGTATGATCTCTCGAAGTTCCGCATTCTGTTCCTGGCCGGCGAGCGCACCGATCCGGACACGCTGCATTGGGCGGAGAACGCGGTACAGCGGCCGGTGATCGACCACTGGTGGCAGACGGAAACCGGCTGGGCAATCGCCGCCAACTGCATGGGGCTCGAGCGGCTTCCGGTCAAGGCGGGCTCGCCGACGCGGCCGGTTCCTGGCTGGAACGTGCAGGTCCTCGACGAGACCTGCAAGGAGGTGTCGCGCGGCACCAGCGGCACGATCTGCGTCAAGCTGCCGCTGCCTCCGGGGGCGCTGCCAACGTTGTGGAACAACGACGAGCGCTTCGTCAGCTCGTATCTGACCGAGTTTCCCGGGTACTACACGACGGCGGATGCGGGGTTCATGGATGAGGACGGCTACGTCTACATCATGGCGCGCACCGACGACGTCATCAACGTGGCGGGGCATCGGCTTTCCACCGGTGGGATGGAAGAAGTCCTGGCGAAGCATCAGGATGTCGCCGAATGCGCCGTTGTCGGCGTCTACGACTCGTTCAAGGGACAGCTCCCCGTCGGATTTGTCGTCTTGAAAAAGGGCGTCACCAAGTCCGAAGACGAAATCGTCAAGGAATTGGTGAAGATGGTGCGCGACCAGATCGGCCCGGTCGCCGCGTTCAAGACAGCCACGATCGTCGATCGACTGCCGAAGACGCGCTCCGGCAAGATCCTGCGTGGGACCATGCAGAAGATCGCCGACAATCAACCCTGGAAGATGCCGGCGACCATCGACGATCCGGTAATTCTCGAGGAAATCAAGTCGGCACTTGAGGGCATTGGCTATGCGTCCGCCCGCAAGGAGCCGGTGGAAACCGCCGCACCGCAATAGGCGCGGTCGGCTTTCTTAAGCCAGAGGGCGCGGGACTGCATCGGTTCCGCGCCCGCTTGCGTTTGTGGGTCACGCTGCTCACCGCAGCGTCGGGCAGATGCGGTCAAAGACGGCGGGGGGACATTTTTCTCTCCTCCCGGTCGGACCGAACCTGGAAGAAGGGTGGAACCGATGCTGACGATAGCTCTCGAAAAGGTGTGCTTTCTTATTATCAAGGCACGCGAGTTCGACGCCAAGATGGACCCTGAGGTCCCGGAGCCAGGCGACAATCCAACCGATGACGAAGATCGCGAAGTGCTTTTCGACTATCCGGACGATCCGACGGTCGAGGAAATCGAGGAGTTTCTGCGGGGCCTGAACGAGGACGAGTCGGCTGAACTGCTCGCACTGCTCTGGATCGGCCAGGACGACTATGACGTCGAGGAATGGGAGGACGCGCTTGCCGACGCTCGCGAAAATCCCGACGAGCGGCGGCCGGAAGCTCTCATGAGCATTCCCTTGCTCGGCGATTTCCTGGAGGAAGGTCTGGCGGCGCTTGGCTATTCCTGCAACGACGAAGCGCTCGGACGGTTGTGATCCCAGGCGCCCTCGGGCCCGGACGGTTCAGGCGCCATGCACCGTGCCGGCCCTTGCGCGCGAAAGGTCGACTTCTCGTTGCAGGTCACCCTCACTGCATAGTCCCAGGCCGACGGGGTTGCGCGCTTTGATGTCCGTGGATCGCCAGTGTGTGCGATCGCGAACCTTGTCGATCGTCGGCTTTGTCGTTCCGATCAGCTTGCAGATCTGGCCATCGCTCAGTTCCGGATAATTCTTGAGGAGCCAGGCGATCGCGTCGGGGCGATCCTGGCGTTTGGCGACAGGGGTGTAGCGAGCCCCTTTCTGTTTTGCTTCCGGTAAGACGACCCGCCGATCGGCGGGCCGCAGCCGGGTCTCCGGGTCTCGCTGGCAGCGCTCGATTTCCGTCATGCTCAGATCCCCGGCCGCGACGGGATCGCGGCCATGCATTCCGCTGGCAACTTCGCCATCGGCGATCGCCTGCACTTCCAGCGCGTGCATGCCACAGAACTCGCCAATCTGCTCAAACGTCAGCGCCGTATTCTCGACCAGCCAGACGGCTGTTGCTTTCGGCATCAAGGGTGCCATTCATTTTACTCCACATTTTCTCGTCATGACGGCGGAGACTTCGACCGGCCATTCGGCCTGAGCGGGATACCATCCTTTCATTATAATGGGCTGATGACCATGCTCCGTGCAACCCGCCCTCTCCGTCGCCTGCGGCGGATCCGCACGGGTCCTTTTTGGGGGGTATAAATCGGCGCCAACTCCGTCCAGCCGATTAATATTGCTACTATGGATTGCTCAATTAACAGAAAATCACGCGTTGTGAGAAATTTACGAGATCTCTACAATTCAAAAAGTTGCTCTGAGCCGAAAAACTCCCTTGATGCGCGCGGCTGAATAACCTATAAGGGGGTGTCCCGCGAGCGTCCATGCTGAACCTGACGATCGCTCTCGATGGGATCGTCAGCTCACATAGACCTCCTCCCTATCCGACTTGCGCCGCCCCTTTTGGGGCGGCGTTTTTTCTTCTGCGCGATCTTCGCGCGGAGCTTCCGCGCACGCGCAACGCCGATCCGGGCGCGCAGCAACGCCGCGGCCGGCGGCGTTGCTGCCGGCGGCACGAGGAGGAGTATGACTAGGAAAAGCTTACCGTGCCGAGAGGGCCAAGCCC
>DAIQPV010000173.1:0-7010 GCA_036787145.1 Rhodospirillales bacterium | reverse complement strand
AGCAAGCGCAAAACACGTCTTCAAGCCAAGGCGGGCGATACGATCAAGCCGAGGATGCGCTTTACCTGACCAAAGTTGTTCGCAGCGGCCCCGAACCTATAGAAAGCCCATGGGCAGAGGATGAATGATGGCGCACACCGACGTTGTTATCGAAGTGTGGAGCGCCATGATCGACGCCGCGATTACGGAGGTGAGGAAATCCGATGAGCACATTTGACCCGACAAAGCCGTGCCGGTATCGGTTCGGTGAGGAGCCACTGGCGGTTTTTGTTCTGCCAACACCCCAGACAGGGGGAGAGACGATCGTTTCGGTGCGGAGGACAGGGCTTTCCCATACGCATCATCCTAGTGGACGGCTTGCATGTTCTGGGCTCAGTAACCTAGACCTCATCAACATCCCCGAAAAACGGACGATCTCCGTCTGGGCCGTCATCGACGCCTATGGCGACGTGCTCATGGTCTGCAAGGAGAAGCCCTGCGATCCGATGTTCGCGGCGGCCGGCCGGAAGGTGGTGGAGCTGACGAAGGAGGTGGAGCTGTGATCCGCTGCATAATAGAGTTGCTTCCTTGTGGCAGCGAGGAACGGAAGCGCACAATAGGCATTATCGAAATAGCCAATGATGCAACCGGGACGGCCGAAATCGGCAATTACGTTGTTTGTCTGAAAAAGACGCCGCCGTTCGCTGGATGCCTGCGGGCGAACTGGAAGCGCGGTCGTTTCGAGGATAGCGAGATCATCCAAAACGTTGTTGCCGGGCATCATCGGACAAAACGTGGAGTCTATGACTTGCTTTACCGCGCTCTAAAAGCATGCGGCTTGGAAGCGCGGGACGTATCACGGTGACCGTCCCCAGCGTCCCCACCGTCCATATTGACACCTACGGCCTCCGGAACCAGCAGCTCGTGCTCCGGCGCGTTCGGGCCGACTCCGACCCTTACCTCGAAATCCAGGTCGGCGCGCCTGCTTGCCTCATCCCGAAGGAGCAGGTGCCGGCGCTGGTCAAGGCAATTGTGGAACTGATGGGGTAGAGGCGGAGCGCCTCCTCCCGAGGTCGCCCCCGGCCCCCGACCGAAAGCCAAAAGCCACATGCGGTTGCTCCGCCTCTGCGCTCATCGCGCGACCGTTGAATGCGGCAAGGGGCCGGAAACTTACACACGTAGGAGGATTTGAGGTGGAAATCGAAATTCGGTTGGTGCGTGTACCGATCTACGGCTTCATTCCCGTAAGGGTCTCGCCTTTCTCCGACAACTTCGCCCTCGCACGGGGTGTCACCGACAGCAATCCGCTCTACCGGGCGCTTACTCGCCATCCCGACGACAAAGGCAAGTGGGGGCTGTGAAAGAGCGGTCCTGGCTGTTTAACGCCCTCCGGAAAGAGGACTGGCATCCCGTGAACCCATCACTTTGTGAACAGGTAATCCTCCGGGAGCGGCAGCGTGCACGGGACTGCGCTGCCATGTTCCGCCTATGACCGTCCCCGGCGTCTTCCCCCCCGGTGCCCGGATCATGTTCGTCGGGCAGGCTCCTGCGGCGGAGGAGGTCTATTACGGCCGCCCGTTCGTTGGCGCCGCCGGTCGCGAGCTGAACCGATGGCTGTTCGCGGCCAAGGTCCGGCGCCGGCACGTCGCAATCACGAACGTCTTCAATGAGCCGATCCCGGCAGAGGGTATGTCGGCGCTGTACACGAAGGAACGCAACGGGCTTCCGCCGATCGCATCCGGCCGGTGGCTGATCCAGAGCTGGCACCACCACCTGGATCGTCTCCGATCGGAGATCGAGGCGCACGCGCCCAACATCATCGTCGGTCTTGGTGGGGACGGCCTGTGGGCGCTCCGGGGAGCCCTGGGGATCGACAAGTGCCGAGGGTCGGTGTTCAGTAGCCTCCAGGGGCCGAAGGCTCTGTGCACCTTCCACCCGGCCTACATCCTGCGGGGCGGATACAAACACCGCCGGACGGCGATCGCCGACCTGCTGAAGGCCGTGCGGGAGTCGGACACGCCGGAAATCTGGTACCGGCACCGGACGCTGTGGATCGAGCCGACTCTGGAGGATATCCGGGTGTTTCGGAATCGATACCTGCGGACGGCCAAGCTGATCGCGGTGGATATCGAGACGGCGAAGCGCCGGATCACGCACATCTCGTTCGCGCCGAGCCGGTCGCTCGGGATCAGTATTCCGTTCGTGGACGAGAAGGGCGGGAGCTACTGGAAGGCGGCGGAGGAGGAGGCGGAGGCCTGGGGGCTCGTGCGGGACATCTGCACCAGCCCGAACCGAAAGCTCCTCCAGAACGGTCTCTACGATGCGGTGTGGCTCTGGACGCAGTGGGGCATACCGTTGGTTAACTACTGCGAGGACACCCGGCTCGCGCACCACGCGCTCTACCCGGAGCTGCCAAAGGGTCTCCGGTTCATGGGTGCGATGTGGGAGAACGAGCAGGATTGGAAAGGGTTGAGCAGGCATGCCGAAGACGACTAAATACTAGTACGCAGCCACAGGAAGCCCGTACGATGCTGGTCTATCATTCCCTGTGCGAGCACTGCGGCGAGAGCCTCAGGAGCCGCCGTGTGGGCGCCCGCTTCTGCTCACATGCCTGCGCGCGCGACCGGATGAATGTGAAGATGGTGCGGGGGGCGAAGGTGCACGACCTGCTGGTTGAGTGGCGGGGCAGTTACAAGAAGCGGTACCTGCTGACCGAGATCGGTCGGTTGGTGGCCGGGTGGATCGAGGCGGACAAGCGAAGGAGCGACGGTGATGACCGAGCCCGTACCCAAGATGCGAAAGGTGAAGAGGCCGCCAATGTGGGTGTGCCTGATGGCGCGCTTCATCAGGATCGACGAGGTTGAAGGGCCTAAGGCTGTTTGTACGATGCTCCCATTGGAGTCCTACTACAACGCCGCGATCAAAAAGGCACGGTCGAACGGATGGATACGACGGACTCAGATCGGGTTCTCCTTCGGGCCAAAGGATCGAGTGACCGATCGAGGGAATTTCCTATGGAAACTGACGGAGCGCGGGGAGCGGGTCGCTTTGGATTCTGCCCGTGCTCTGGACGCTTACAGACAGGAGGTCTCCGAGGCGGGCGCTGAGTGGCGAAGGCAGTTTGCTGAGTGGAAGGAGCAACGGTAATGAACCCCAAAATTGAACAGAAGCTGCGCTGGCATCTCCGCGACTGGGCGGTGCCGACGACCGATACGCTGGTGTCTGTGATCGGCGAGTTCCTTACGGGGCTGACGGATTCGTATGCGCAGGGCTACGCCCAAGGGTTCGCGGAGGGCCGCGCCGAGGGTAAGGAATCCGGGTACGAGCAGGGCTATCAGGACGGTTGCCGGGACAGCGGGGCATAAGTGGCCCGCATCATCTCCAACCGGGACGCCGAGGCCCTACCGACCTCGGCGCTCCGCATGCAGGCCTACTCGGCGCTGGACGTGTGCCTGACGTTCGGCGTGCACCAAGCCCTCCAGAAGGAGCTGGCCAAATCCGAGGACGCCCGGCGGGTCTACCGGTTCGAGCGCGCCATGCAGGGGCCGGCGCTGGCGATGGCGCTCCGGGGCATCGCGGTAGACGAAGCCGAGTGCAAGCGCCAGGTGGCGGCTCTGGAGGCGGACGAGGAGAGGCTCCGGCGGGCGATCGACCTGTTCGCGCAGGCGTGGGGGATGCCTGGATGCAACCCGAACTCGCCGACGCAGGTCGCCGCCCTGCTCTACGATGCCTGCGGGGAGGCCGCATACCATACACACGAGGGCGCGGTCACGACCGGCGAGGAGAAGCTCCTGATGCTTCAGGCGCGGTCCCCGCTGATCGGTACGATCGCGCACACGATCTTGCAGTGCCGGGCGATCCGTAAGGCGCAGGGGTTCCTGAAGGCGCGCCGGTCGCCGGATGGCCGGCTCCGGTCGAGCTTCAACGTCGGGGCGACCACGAGCGGCCGGTGGAGCTTTTCCAAGGATGCGTTCGGCGACGGGCTGAACTTCGGCAACATTCCCAAGAGCCGCCGGTCGATGTTCGTGCCGAGCCGCCCGAGCCGCGTGATGGTCAATGTGGACCTGAAGCAGGCGGAGTCGAACGTGGTAGCGCATATCACCGGGGACGAGGCCTACATCGCTGCACACGCGACCGGAGACGTGCATACGGCGGTCGCCATGGACCTGTGGGGTGAAGGTGCCCCGACCGATCCGGCTGAGCGTCGCAAGTGGCTTCGGGACGAGCCCTTCTTCCTTGGCAAGCCTCGCCGGCACCTCGCGAAATCCGCCCAGCACGGCACGAACTATGGGCTCGAACCGGCCCACGCGAGCCGGATGCTTGGATGCAAGCTGGCGGATGCGAAGGCACTACAGGCGCGGTACTTTGGTAAGTACGCTGGGGTCAAGGCGCGAATCGACGCCATGCCCGCGCGCCTAAAGGAGAACCACGTGATGGTGTCGCCGATGGGCCGTGTGCACCAGTACCTCGGGCACCCATCGGACAAGCACACGGTCAAGGGGGCGCTCGCCGACGAGCCGCAGGGGATCGTGGCTGATATCCTGAACATCGCGCTGTACCGGATTTGGGAGGAGATGGACGGTCGGGACCTGTGGCTACTGAACCAGAACTACGACAGCATCCTGTTCGAGTGCGAACGGTCGCAGGTCGATCGGGTCACGGCACGGGTGCGCGAACTGATGCGCGTACGGGTGCCGATTGGGGATAGGGTGCTGGTGCTGGACTCCGATATTGGCGTCGGGGAGAACTGGAAGGAGGCGAGTGCATGATCCGCGTCTACGTGAGTTTTTTGACCCTGGGCTTCATGGTCGTTTTGGCCCTGTACGCCGTATTCAAGTAGGAGGTAACGATGCTACCCCATATCTCCGAGGCTGTGCGCGAAGCCGCCGCAATCCTCGCACTTGTTCTGCTGGCCCTGCTCGCTGGGATCGCCGTATCTCGCGCCGATGTGACGCCCAAACAGTGCTATCAGGTCTGCTATCCGAATGGGCGGTGCTGGACGGTGTGTCCATGAACCCGCCCTTCAGCTTCGACCGGTGCGATCGGTGCGGACAGCCCAAGGACATCCTCGAAGCGATGTACCTGGAGCACTGCGAACATTGCGAGGTCGATATCGACCTGGAGCGAAAACGGCCCGCTCTTTATGCGGCTCTCGGGCTGGAGCTGGCCTAGGAAGCCTCCCAGGTCACGCCGACAGCGTTATAGGCGCAGTTGGGTTCCGTTACCGGATCGCCTCCGCCCGCCGTCCGCGTTCCCTTGACGTTATTGGTGACGCGGCGCAGGTGGGGAATCCAAACGGCCGTCGATGCCATCAGGTTCGTCCGGATACTCTCGTTGACGTACTGGTCGCCGCGAAAGCCGGTATTGGCACCGGTATCGACCATGATCAGGCCATAGTCGCGCGCCATTTTGGCGAAGCGGAGTCGCTGTGGGGTGCCAGCGCCGAAACCGGGAGCGATCCCGTTCAGGGTCTCCAGAACCGGGCCGCCCTTATCCGGGGTGGGGATTGCGAACAGGGTCCCGTAGTCGATATGGCCCTGCCCCGCTCCGGGATTGTTGATGTAGCCATCCACTCCGTTCGCCGGCCAGATGAAGTTGCGGCTCGCTTGCATGGCAGAGTGGGAGGGCAAGCCCCCGACGAACATCCCGAGGGCATGTTGGATCGGTGGCGCCGACGCCGGGTTGACCTCAGCTCCCCGGACGATGGACCCGGACTGGCACATTTGAGAAGCCGAGGAAGACCGACGCGGGGGCGCATAATCCACGCCGTCCAGCAGAACCGTATACCGCCCGGCAGCCGTCGCGGTCGTATTCCCGGTGCGGTAGAACTGGAAGAACTGGCTGCACACGCCGGCTGCGGCATCCCAAATCGTGACACCCCGGTCGCCGGTCGTGGTCGATCCGCCGGTAAAGCCGACGGGGACGCGCAGGTCGAACGGAAGCCCAACGCTACCGCCACCGTTACTCGTAACATGTACGAGCGGATCGGAGCCGGTACCGACCGTCCACCGGTGCCCATAACTATTCCCGGCATTGATCATGAACGACGGGGTCAGGCGAAGGTCCACGCACGCCGGATCGCTGACGCCCGAGAACACTGCGCCCTTGCCGATCGGCCGGTTGCTGGCGGACAGGTCGTTGAAGGGATGCTCGATGAGTTGGGCGCCGCCGGATGGGGGATTGCTGGTGCGGAAGTAGCAGGTAGCACCGGTCGGCGTCACTGGTACGTTCTCATCCCCGACCAAGTGAATATACGCCATGGCTCAAGTCCCGAAATTCGGAATGTCGGCCCGGTTACAAGCCCACGAATCGGTCAGGTAGGCCGGCACGCCCGTCGCGTACGCGCCCATAAGGCTCCATTCGGTGGACCAATTGCAGGCGCCTATGCACCGAGGGCACCAATTCTTGATGGCCGGGAGCCACGTCGTGTAGTTGGCCTTACCTGCCGACGGCGGCGCCTGCTTGCCCCCGAATTCGAGCATCATGAAGGGCTTACCGGTCGAGGCGAGATAGCTATTGAGAGGCGTGAAGAGGCTCGACGTGTAGGGTCCGGAAGTTGCCACGTCCCAGTAGAAGTCCATCCCGGCGATGTCCACGGTGTTCGGATTCGGGTACCACGTCAGGAAGTTGCCGGCATACCGGGTCGGCGCGTAGCACCACAGCAGGTTGTGGAAACCGCGCCGTTTCGTCATTTCGTCGAAGAACCACGCCCACAGGTCCTTGAAGGCCGAGGCTCCCGGCGTATTCCACCAGTAGATCGCGCCGTTCATTTCGTGGAACGGGCGGAACAGGATCGGGACGTTGTTGTTGGCGACCACGCGGAGCTTGTCACAATAGGGGTTCAGCGCGTCCATAAAGTTATTGTAGACGGTCGTGCCGGGCGTCATCAGTGCGGTCATGTTAGCGGCCGTGAAGGCCCTGTCCCGCGACTTCGATTTGGCGGCTGGGTTGCCGAAACAGGGGTTTTCGTGCACTAACCCGCCAGCGTTGTAGTAGTCCACGTAGTTCTTTGGGTCCTCCCCCCAGCTCAG
>DAIQPV010000172.1:0-7093 GCA_036787145.1 Rhodospirillales bacterium | reverse complement strand
CATCTGCCCATCGCCGCCGTCAGAGGGAAGTCGCTGACCGCACCGAAGGCACGATCCGCTTCCTGAATCTTCTGCAGCGCTCCGCGCATGTACGGCGAATACAGCTTATCGCGGCCAACGATGTGGGCGGTCAGCCAGTTCTTCAGGAACGCCAGCACCTCGCGCCCGTGCATCGATTCGGGATTCCGGCGATACCGGTCGCGGATATCATGCACCTGGGCGCGCAACGTGTGGTGCGTGCGGACATGAGCATCGATTTCCGGGTACCCGCAGGCTTCCATCAGGGATTCCTCCCGGGCGAAATGGTAGTCGGTGTAGTCCAGAAGTGCGTCGAGAACCTTGGTGACTGTCTCGATCGGTTCGCCCGAGCGGATGGCATCGTCCAACTGGTTGATCAGACTGATCAGCACCTTGTGGTCGGTATCGAGAGAGTTGACGCCAACGCTGAAGTCGGGGGTCCAGTGAATGAGCGGCATCGAACGCGTCCTCTTCCGGATCAGCCGGCGCCCAAGCGTAAGTGGGTCTATTCTCCCCGCTGACCGCACTAGCAAACCACTATTTGCGGCCATAGACAACTGGTGGATGCAACATTTTTAGCGAAAGCCGCGGCGCCTCTGTCAAGGACGGTCAACAAATCATTATGATTTGCTTTCGCAATGCAGTATGGACCTAGCTCACCTCATGTGCATTGTTTTGTCGTGGCGCATGCGCCGCCCGCTTTTGCAGAGGGCGGTCCGGATGACATTGACAGGCAGGGTATGATACGAGCGGGGGATAACGTCGGCAAAGGGTTGCGAGATGCTTCCAGAAATGGTTCATCCGTCCAACTACCTGCAGCGGATGCCGGACGGCACCGTCAAGCAAACAAACCCGTTCACCGGCACCGAAGTCTGGACGGTCCCCGGGCGGGGACACAGACCTCTCGGCAATCACCAGAAGTCCGGCTCGCCCATTGACGCAATTCGTCTGGATGAACACTGCGCCTTTTGCAGCAGGCGACTGCTCGAGACACCGCCGGAAAAGGCGCGGCTGGTGCGGACGGAAGACGGTTGGCAGACGCTGAAGATGCTTACCGTCGAGCGTCTCGCAGAGACCCGGGCGGAATTTCGCCGCGTGCCGAACCTCTTCGAAATCGTCTCGTGGGATTACTGGCAAGAGAACTTTGGCCACGCCCTCGCCGAACCGCTTGCGGCGCGCCAGCGCGCCTATGTCGCCACGGAAGCGGGGCGCCGCCACGTCCTGGATGTGATCGAAACCCGGATGCGCCTGTCGGGCGTCGACCCCGCGCTTCTGGCAGCGATGCCGGTCGAGGACAAACTGGCGGCGGCAAACGCCTTTTTCGGAGGCGGGCACGAACTCATCATTGCCCGGCGGCACTTCATCGACGGTGCCACGCATGACAGCGAACTGGCCGGGTCCGGGTCGCTTACGCCTGAAGAGCACTACCAGTACCTGCGCTTCACCATCCATGCGATGCGCGAGATCTACCTCGAGAATCGCTACGTGCGATTTGTCGCGGTCTTCCAGAATTGGCTTGCCCCAGCCGGCGCTTCGTTCGACCACCTGCACAAGCAACTGGTCGCCCTCGATGCCCGCGGGGTCTACAACGACATGGAAATCCGCCTCGCCCGCGCCAATCCCAACATCTACAACGAAGCGGCCGTTAACTTCGCCGGCTATCGCAATCTGATCTTCGCCGAAAACGACCACGCCGTGGCGTTTGCCGGCTTCGGCCACCGCTTTCCGACGCTGGAGATTTACTCAAAAGGCGAGCGCAGCCAGCCGTGGAACCATACCGCCGAGCAACTTCGAGGCATGTCTGATCTCGTCCATGCCTGCCACGTGGCGATGGGCTCGGCGATCCCCTGCAACGAGGAATGGCATTATAAGCCTCCCGATGCCGACTCGCCGATGCCGTGGCGGATTCTGATCAAGTGGCGCATCTCCAATCCGGCCGGCTTCGAGGGGGGCACCCGCATTTATGTGAACACCATTGATCCGGAGGGATTGCGCGACAAGATGGTGCCGCGTCTCTACGAGTTGCGCAACGAAGGGCGGATCGCGCCGTTGCGGATCGGCGCAGAATGTCACTGCGTGCCCAACTGCCTGAAGTACAACCCCGCGGTGCGGCACGAGGATCGTGAAGACCGGGAATTCCCCCCTCTGTCCGCCGCGGCACGGCCGACGACGCCGTGAGTCAGGCGCGACTCGTTTCCATCTGAAGCAGGCGTTCAACCGTCTGCTCGGCCAGCGTCACCGTTTCGTTGACCGCCAGGCTGGCGTTGACGATATGTGCCGAGTTGACCAGGGTCAGCCCGGGGAGGGACGTCACGGTCGGCGGCAAGTGGTCCGAGTAGTTCAGTGTGCTGACGGCATAGACGTGGCGCGCCCTGGCGATGCGAAGCGCCAGGATCTGGTCGTCGCTGACGTCCGGATACATTCTCCGCAGGCCGGCGAGGAACCGCTGCCCGATTTCGGCGTCGGAGAGGCTCCAGAACGGATCGTCGCCGGTCACATAGCGCGGCAGGTACACGAGCGTCTTGCTGCCCAGATACGTCTGCGGATTTACCAGGGAAGACATCTCGATCACGGCGGTGAACGGGATATCGCGATCGGTGATGTAAGTGAGATAATAGCCGCCGAGCGGCCTCGTCAGAACGACCGACGCGCAGATCACGCCGTTGTAGGTCACCTCCCGCAGCCGGCGTTGCTCGTCTTCGGTAAGTCCCTCGCAAATCGTTGCGGCCAGCGGCGAAGCCGTGGTCACGACGAGCCGCTCGAAGGTGAGCTTCTCTTCGCCGCGGCTGAGTTCGAAGGCGCCATCGGCCGTCCGCACGATCCGCTCCGCCGGCCAGCCGGTCAGGATGCGCACGCCCTCGTTTGCCAGCAGCACCGCGAACTGATCGAGGATCCGCGCGTAGCCGCCCGGAACATAGCCGAACATCTCCGTCTTCATGCCGCCCTGCCGGGCGGCGTAGAAGCGCCGCGCGTATGACCAGATAAACGACGCCGACGCCTTCTTATAGTTTTCACCCAGCTTGGCAGCGAGGAGGGGCCGCCAGATGTTTTCGAACACGCGCCGACCGGAGAGGCGCGTCAGCCAGTCTGCGAGGGGGATGGCTTCCAGGCGCCGGCCGTCCTCGATCCGGGCCATGTAGAGGATCGTCAACCCAAGGCGAAATTTGTCCAACAGGTTGAGCGCCGGAAACCGCAGGTAATCCAGGGCATTGTTCAGTTGATAGAGCCCCTTGCCGGTGAAGAAGCCGGCGCGGGTGACCTTCCAGTCGATTTCGGCATCGAGGCCCAGTTCGTCGAGCACCCGCCGCAGCCGCTGATCCGACAGCATGATCACGTGATAAAAGCGGTCCCACGTAAGGCCGCCGACTTGCCAGGCTGAAGCCAGTCCGCCCAGCTTCGGGGCTGCTTCCAGGACGGTGACGTGATGCCCCGCCTGCGCCAGGCGGTGGGCGATCGTCAACCCGAGCATTCCACCGCCGACAACGCCCCATCGCTTCATCTTGCTATGCTCATGGTCTGTGCTTGGTGTCGGGAACGTCGGGCACGCATCGAGGGTGCCCTGCCTGCGCAATCGGCTCCGCCAATTACCAGGTGCCGGTGTTTGCCATGTCTGCCCACGGTTTGGCTATCGGCAAGGCCTCACCTTTCTGCAGCAGCTCGATCGAAATGCCATCGGGCGAGCGGACGAAAGCCATCCGGCCATCGCGCGGCGGACGATTGACGACGACATTCCCAGCGAGCAACCGTTGGCAGGTTGCGTAGATGTCATCGACGCGAAACGCCAGATGACCGAAATTGCGGCCCCCGTCGTACTTGCCCTCGTCCCAATTCCAGGTGAGTTCCAGCAGCGGCGCGGCATCTTCGCGAGCGCGCTGTTCGTCCGCCGGAGCGGCCAGGAAGACCAGCGTAAATCGCCCCGGCTCATCGTTCATGCGCCTGATTTCCCGGAGCCCGAGCTTGTTGCAATAGAAGTCCAGGCTTTTGTTCAGGTCGCCCACCCGGACCATTGTGTGCAGGTATTGCATGCGCCTCTCCTGTCATCAGCTCCGGCTGGGGCCAGCAGCCCGGCATCAGGAGATGTGGGAATAATCGCCTCGTGGGCAACGCTTAATGCCAAGCGCAAGGCGCCTTGCCAATGCAGGGTCAGGAAAACCGGCTAGAACTTGTAGTCGACCATGACCCCGCCAAAAAACTGGTGGGGGGACGGGTCGTTCTGCTTGTCGGTCTCCCCGGCACCAAGCATGCGCTGGTAACGCGCCTGCGTCTGGATGTTCCAGTTGTCGGTAATCGAGTAGCCGAGACCGAGTCCGACACCGACGTCCTGAAATCCGGGTTCGGCCGTGCTCCCGGAGCGCAGTGCGGCCGACCGGTCCAGGCCAAGCCCGCTGACGTTCGAGCCCTCCGGGGCATACGTCGAAAACAGCCGCGTATTGAATTGCCAGGAAGGAGAAAGGGCCGCCGAGTAGTCAAGGCCCGGCTGCACCAGCCATCCGCCCGACGATCCCTTCGGGTCGGTGGCGAACTGCAGGTCCATCCCGACCGTCCCAGCGGGTTGGCCGGTTGCGTCGTCATGGAACAGATAGCCGATAAAGCCGCCCAGCTCGACGGGCTTGCCGTCATCCCGCTTCGCGGCGACCACCGGCTCTTCCGGATGCGATGTGTCCGGACGGTAATCGAAGGTGGGGCCGGCCTGCAGCGTTTTGCTGTCCAGCAGATTGGTGCGCATCTGGATGCCGCGCTGGCCGGTGGCAGGGGAAGGCAGCAACTGGCGTTCCAGCGATCCCGACGATCCTGCCGGGGCTTCAACAGATCCAGTCAGACCTTTCGAAGGCGGGGCAAGCACCGAGGACGCGGACGGTCCCGTGAGGGGGTCAGCCTGGGCTACGGTAGCCACAAAAACAGCAACACTCGCCAATGCACCGGCGCGTCGCGAGAGCTCGAAAAAAGCTGACAAAACCTGCACCACCTGGGTGGACCGATGAACACAACTGAAAGAAAAACTCACGAAGCTGATATACGCCGCTCCCCCGGCGGCGTCTACACCTCCTGCGATAGTTGAAGAGATTCCAAGCGAGGGTTGCGCGAGTGCAACGCTGCGGCGCTCCTGCATTCGGGCTGCTGCCGTAACCGCGGCAAACTGGCGGTTTGCCGGTCAGGTGCTCGGTTCGGCCGCATCATGGGGGTTTTCGATCTGTGCTGGCGTCGCGATGGCGATGCAGCGATAGGTTGCATACCGGATGTCGAGAGGCGCGAACTGTTCCGCGCTCTCCAGGCCGGCGGAACGGCCCGTCCCCTGACAAATCGTCTCCGCGAGTTGATCGACCTCGCTTCGGGAATCCGTGGCGGGGACGTGGCGGACATAGAAGCGATCCTCGCTATAGGTCACCACCCGGGGACCCTGGACGACCTCGGCGCAGCCGCCAAGCATCATCGGCACGAAAGCCAGGAACGGCAGAAGCTGTCGCATAACAGGATGTTAATCCAGCGGCCAGAACTTCGCAAACGCCGCGGCCACTGCAACCGCTTTCCCCGGCACCTACATAACCGTCCTGTATCCGGCGAAGGTGCCGGATGCGGAAGAAAAGAGAGGGACGATGAGCAAGCGCATTCTGATGCTGGTGGGTGACTTTGTCGAAGACTACGAGACCATGGTGCCCTTCCAGGCGCTGCAGATGGTTGGATACACCGTGCACGCCGTCTGTCCCGGCAAGAAGGCAGGAGACAAGGTTCGAACCGCCGTCCACGACTTCGAGGGCGCTCAGACCTACAGCGAGAAGCCCGGCCACAACTTTCCGCTGAACGCCAGCTTCGACGAGGTCAAGGAGGGAACGTATGACGCGCTGCTGATTCCGGGCGGACGGGCGCCCGAGTACCTGCGATTGAACGAGCGCGTCCTGGCCATGGTTCGCCACTTTGCTTACGAGTGCAAGCCGATCGCCGCTGTCTGCCACGGGGCGCAGCTGCTGGCCGCGGCCGGAGTGATCAAAGGTCGCCAGATCTCCGCTTATCCAGCCTGCGCGCCGGAGGTGGAACTGGCTGGCGGTCAGTTCTGCGATATTGCCGTCGATGCTGCGGTGACGGATGGCAATATTGTAACGGCGCCGGCGTGGCCCGCTCATCCGGCGTGGCTCGCGCAGTTTCTGAGAGTGCTGGAGACCGCACGCGATCGCGCTGCCTGATGGGGGAGGGGAGGTGCCGCGCATTTGCGGGCGCCAGACACCTTTTCGACGCTTGCCTGCGGATCTAGGGATTGCCCAGAATCATCGCGCCGGCCGATGTGCCCGACCTGCTTCGGCCGGGGACGACCGTCTATGCGCCGGGAGCGGGCGGTGAATCGCCGGTATTCGCGGCGGCCCTTCAGGCGGCACCGGACGCCTGCCGGCAGGTCCGGTTCGTCGGCGTCTGGCTTCCGGGCATCAACCGTATCGACTACGCGGGTCTGCATCCGGAGGCGCGGGCGACGGCCTTCTTTGTGACCCGTGACATGGCCGCGAGCCACGCCGCCGGCCGCCTCACGTTCCTGCCCATGTCCTACTTCGAGACGTTTCGCTTCCTCCGCGAGCGGATGCGGGTCGACCTTGCGGTCCTCCACACCACGCCGCCCGATGGCGAGGGGCTTGTCTCGCTGGGGGTCGCCAACGACTTCACGCCGGCGGTCGTGGCGCAGGCTGCCACCCGACTGGCCTTCGTCAATCACCACATGCCGCCGACGCGCGGCGCCGGGCGCATCCGATACTCGGACCTGGACTATGTGGTCGAAGCCGATGCTCCGCTGCTGTCGGACGACGATCTCCCCGATCCAGCGTTCGATGCGATCGGCCGGCACATTTTCGGTCTGATCAGGGACGGCGACACGATCGAGGTCGGCATCGGCCGGGTGCAGCGGATCTTCGCAGCACTTGCCGGGAAGCGGGATCTTCGCATCCACAGCGGTGCGATCACCGCGCCTCTGCTCCGCCTCGTGGAAGCCGGCGGCATTGCCCAGGGCGGCGATGCCATCACCACCGGTATCGCTCTCGGCAATGCGGCACTCTATCGCTTCGTCCGCGATGACCCCCGGGTGCGCTTTGCCTCC
>DAIQPV010000171.1:0-7093 GCA_036787145.1 Rhodospirillales bacterium | reverse complement strand
GAGCAAGCATGGCAAACGGCTGCGCGCCGCTTACGAAGGGGTTGACCGCGAGCAGCAGTATGATCTCGAGGCGGCGATCGGGATGCTCAAGGCGAAGGCAACGGCGAAGTTCGACGAGACGATAGAGGTTGCCATCAACCTGGGCGTCGATCCGCGCCATGCCGACCAGATGGTTCGTGGCGTCGTCGCGATGCCGCACGGAACGGGCAAGCAGGTGCGGATCGCTGTTTTCGCCAAAGCTGACAAGGCGGCGGAAGCGAAGGCGGCGGGGGCCGATATCGTCGGTGCCGAGGACCTGATGGAGCAGGTGCAGAAGGGCGAGATCAATTTTGACCGCTGCATCGCCACTCCGGACATGATGGGCGTGGTCGGCCGCCTGGGCAAGATCCTTGGCCCGCGGGGCTTGATGCCCAACCCAAAGGTCGGCACGGTCACGATGGATGTGGCCGGGGCGGTGCGGGCGGCCAAGGCCGGTCAGGTGGAGTTCCGGGTGGAGAAGGCCGGCATCATCCACGGCGGCGTCGGAAAAGTCAGCTTTGCCGTTCCCGCCCTGGCCGAGAACATCCGAGCCTTTCTCGACGCGGTGATCAAGTCAAAGCCTGCGGGCGCCAAAGGCACGTATGTGAAGCGCGTGAGCCTCAGCACGACGATGGGGCCCGGCTTGCGGCTCAATACCGTCTCTGCAACGGGGTGAGGAGAGCAGCAGAGGATCTGACCGCGGCGCCGGCTCGTTCCGTCGGCGCGGCACGGCGAGGGGGGTACGTCCCCTCAAGAATCCTGTCCGAGACAGCAGGTGTTGTTTCCTCCGGGCGGAGAGAAACGACTTAAGGGCGCGTTGCCGCCTGCCGAGACTGAGTTGAGCCCGAGCGGTGTTTCCAGACTCCGTGTGGCTCGAACCGGTTGGCCCTGGACAGGGCAACCGGCCTTCTGGAGCGGCTTTGCCGATGATCCGGACGGCCAATGGTCAGCCCGGCGGGTGCCGAATGGTCCCCGCCGAGGCAACGGAGATGGATGATGGACCGAGCAGAGAAGGAAGCTTTGGTTGCATCGCTGCATCAGACGTTTAGCGGGACCGCCGTCGTCCTTGTCGCCCATTACATCGGGCTGACAGTTGCGGAAATCGGCGATCTGCGAAAGCGGATGCGGGATGCTGGTGCGGGATTGAAGGTGACCAAGAACCGCCTCACGTTACGGGCGCTGCAGGACACCCCCTATGTCGCGCTGCAGGGCCTGTTCAAGGGACCGACGGCGATTGCCTATGCCAACGACCCGGTGGCGACGGCAAAGATTGCGGTTGGTTTTGCGAAGACCAACCCGAAGCTGGTGCTGCTGGGAGCTGGCGTCGGCGAGCACACCCTCGACGCCGAGGGCATCAAGGCGCTCGCGGCGCTGCCGTCTCTTGACGAGATCAGAGGCCAGTTGATTGGCCTGCTCAATGCCCCGGCGACCCGTATTGCGGGCGTTCTCCAGGCACCGGCGGGACAACTCGCACGCGTATTCGCGGCTTATGCAGAGACCGGTGGCGAGGCAGGCTGAACCCAGCTTGCCGAGCATTGCGACACAAGGGTTCGAGTTCAGGAGTGAGTGAAGATGTCTAATCTGGAACAACTGGTGGATCAGCTGTCGAGCCTTTCCGTCTTGGAGGCGGCTCAGCTTTCGAAGCTTCTCGAGGAGAAGTGGGGGGTTTCCGCGGCGGCGCCGGTGGCGATGGCGGCTGCGCCTGCTGCTGCGGCGGCGGTCGCCGAGCCCGAGGAGGAAAAAACGGAATTTGACGTGATCCTGACGGTCATTGGCGACAAGAAGATCAACGTTATTAAGGAAGTCAGGGCGGTCACCAACCTTGGTCTGAAGGAAGCAAAGGATCTCGTCGAGGCCGCGCCGAAGCCGATCAAAGAGGGCGTGAAGAAAGAGGAAGCCGAGCAGATCAAAAAGAAGCTGGAAGAGGCGGGAGCCACCGTCGAGATCAAATAATGCAGTAAAGGAGTGTTGGCGGTTGGCGTCAGCGCCAGGCGACGACATATTAGGTCAGGATCGCGAGGCCGGCGCTGCGCAGGTTCCGCAGCGTTTCGGCGATGACGTACTCGCCCGTAGGGGCCATGCCGCGGCCGGGAAAGCGAGTGCTAGGTATTTTGGGCGTGCCGAGCGCACGGTGGTCGTTGGACTACCGTGACGTCTTGGCGCGCACGGCGTGTTGGGGTGCCAATCCCTCGTTGCGGTGACGGGTGAGAGAGCGCCTGGTGGGTTGATAACAGGACGAGAGTGTTCGATGTCCAGCAGCTTTACTGGTCGCAAGCGTGTTCGCAAGAGTTTTGGCCGCATCACGGCGGCAGTGCAAATGCCGAACCTGATCGAGGTGCAGAAGAGCTCTTACGAACAGTTTCTTCAGCGAAAGACGCCGGCGGAACGCCGCAGCGGCACCGGGCTGCAGGAAGTCTTCAAGTCCGTTTTCCCCATCCGCGATTTCTCCTCGCGCGGCACCCTCGAATTCGTCAAGTACGAGTTTGAAGAGCCGAAGTACGATGTCGACGAATGCCAGCAGCGTGGCATGACGTACGCCGCGCCCTTGAAGGTGACCCTGCGGCTGGTCGTCTGGGATATCGACGACGAGACCGGCGCGCGCTCAATCCGCGATATCAAGGAACAAGACGTTTATATGGGTGATATGCCATTGATGACGGACAACGGAACGTTCGTCGTTAATGGAACCGAGCGGGTGATCGTTTCACAGATGCATCGTTCGCCTGGCGTGTTCTTTGATCATGACAAGGGTAAGACGCATTCCTCGGGCAAGTTTCTGTTTGCGGCGCGGGTTATTCCCTACCGCGGGTCCTGGCTCGACTTCGAGTTTGATGCGAAGGACCTGGTTTTCGTGCGCATTGACCGCCGGCGAAAGCTGCCGGTGACGACATTGCTGCTGGCGCTGGATTCCGCGGCAACCGAAGAGCTCCGGGCCGAGAGGGCTGCCGAGGGTCGCTCCCTCGAACCCAGCGAGGTGCTCGGCATGTCGCCGGAAGAAATGCTCGACTACTTCTACGAGAAGGTGACGTTCGTCCGCGCTGCCAACGGTTGGAAAACGGAATTCCGCGCCGATCGGATGAGGGGCATCAAGCTCGCCCGCGATCTCGTGGACGCGAGCACCGGGGAAAGGGTGGCCGAGGCCGGGACCAAACTGACCCCGAAACTGCTGCGGCACCTGGCGGCGCAGGGACTGGCCGAGCAGCTGGTTCCGGACGAGGATCTTGCCGGGCGCTACGTTGCCGAGGACCTGATCAACGAGGACACGGGCGAGATCTACGTCGAAGCCGGCGAGGAGATCACCGAGGCGACGGTCACCGCCTTGAATGCCGTCGGCATCCGCGAGGTTCACACGCTCGCGATCGATCACATCAACGTGGGGCCATACATCCGCAATACGCTTGCCGTGGACCGGAACACCACCCGCGAAGAGGCCCTGTTCGATATCTACCGGGTCATGCGGCCGGGAGAACCGCCGACGCTGGAGAGTGCGGAGGCGCTGTTCAAGGGGCTGTTTTTTGACGCCGAGCGCTATGATCTGTCCGCCGTCGGCCGGGTCAAGATGAACTCCAGACTGGGCTTCGAGACCGACGACAGCGTGCGGATGCTGCGCAAGCAGGACATCCTCGCGGTCGTCAAGGTCCTGGTCGATCTGAAGGACGGCCGCGGCGAAGTCGACGACATCGATCATCTTGGCAACCGGCGCGTCCGCTCGGTCGGCGAGCTCCTTGAGAACCAGTACCGGGTCGGCCTGTTGCGCATGGAGCGCGCCATCCGCGAGCGGATGAGTTCGGTCGATATCGACACGGTGATGCCACAGGAGCTGATCAACGCCAAGCCGGCCGCGGCGGCGGTCCGCGAGTTTTTCGGCTCATCTCAGCTCAGTCAGTTCATGGATCAGACCAACCCGCTGTCGGAGATCACGCACAAGCGGCGCCTTTCGGCCCTGGGGCCGGGCGGTCTTACCCGCGAGCGGGCGGGCTTTGAGGTGCGCGACGTTCACCCGACCCACTACGGGCGGATCTGTCCGATCGAAACGCCGGAAGGGCCCAACATCGGCCTGATCAACTCCCTCGCCACGTTTGCCCAGGTCAACCGGTATGGCTTTATCGAGACACCGTATCGCCGGGTGAACAATGGGCAGGTGGCAGAAGAAGTCATCTATATGAGTGCGATGGACGAAGGCAAATACACCATCGCCCAAGCCAACGCGCCGCTGGATGACCAGGGCAATTTTGCCGAAGACCTCGTTTCGTGCCGCCGGGGGAATGACTTCCTGCTCGCACGGCCTTCGGACATTGACTACATCGACGTGTCGCCCAAGCAGCTGGTCTCCGTTGCCACGGCGCTCATCCCGTTCCTGGAGAATGACGACGCCAACCGGGCGCTCATGGGCTCGAACATGCAACGCCAGGCGGTGCCGCTGATCAAGACCGAGGCGCCGATCGTCGGGACGGGGATGGAAGCGGCGGTGGCGCGGGATTCCGGCGCCACCATCATTGCGCGGAGGTCGGGCATCGTCGATCAGCTCGACGCGACCCGCATCGTCGTCCGCGCCACCGAGGAAACCTCCCACTCCGCCCCCGGGGTGGATATTTACAACCTGCTGAAGTTCCAGCGGTCCAACCAGAATACAACGATTCATCAGCGGCCGCTGGTCCGCGTCGGCGACATCGTGGAGGCGGGAGACATCATTGCCGACGGATCCTCCACCGAGCTTGGCGAGCTTGCGCTGGGGCGCAATGTGCTGGTCGCCTTCATGCCCTGGCAGGGCTACAACTTCGAGGACTCCATCCTCATTTCCGAGCGCATCGTCAAGGAAGACGTCTTTACCTCGATTCACATCGAGGAATTCGAGGTGATGGCGCGCGACACGAAGCTGGGTCAGGAGGAAATCACCCGCGACATTCCCAATGTCGGCGAAGAGGCCCTCAAGAATCTCGACGAAGCCGGCATTGTCTACATCGGCGCCGAGGTCAAGCCGGGCGATATCCTGGTCGGTAAGGTGACGCCGAAGGGCGAAACACCGATGACACCGGAGGAAAAGCTGCTGCGCGCCATCTTCGGCGAGAAGGCGGCAGACGTGCGGGACACGTCGCTGAAGGTTCCGCCGGGTGTCTCCGGCACCGTCCTCGAGGTTCGCGTCTTCTCGCGTCGGGGTGTCGAGAAGGATGTGCGTGCGCTGGCGATCGAGCGGGCCGAGATCGAGCGCCTGGCGAAGGACCGGGACGATGAGCGCGCCATCCTGGAGCGAAGCTATTACACCCGCCTCAAGGTCCTTCTGCTCGGGCAGACGACAACAGGCGGCCCGAAGGGCATGGAGCGGGGCGCCGTCATCGATGAGCAGTTTCTGACCGGCTTCACATCGGGTCAGTGGTCGCAGATCGCCGTCAGCGACGACAAGGTCATGGCCGACGTCGAAGCCCTGAAACTGTCGTTCGAAGAGTCGATCACCCGGCTCGAGCAGCGCTTCGAAAACAAGGTCGACAAGGTGCAGCGCGGCGACGATCTGCCTCCGGGCGTCATGAAGATGGTCAAGGTGTTCGTGGCAGTGAAGCGCAAGTTGCAGCCGGGGGACAAGATGGCCGGCCGTCACGGCAACAAGGGGGTGATCTCCAAGATCGTCCCGATCGAGGATATGCCCTACGTCGACGATGGGACCGCGGTCGATATCGTTCTCAACCCGCTGGGCGTGCCGTCGCGGATGAACGTCGGCCAGATTCTCGAAACCCACCTGGGATGGGCTTGCGCCGGGCTCGGCAAGCAGGTTTCGGCGATGCTCGATGCGGCGCGGCATGGGGGCGAGTTGCAATCGCTCCGCGAAAAGCTGCGCGACATTTATGGCGAGCGCGATTACGCCGAGGAGATTGCCGCGTTGGACGACGCTCAGCTTGTGGAACTGGGTGAGAACCTCCGGCCCGGTATTCCGATCGCATCGCCGGTGTTTGACGGGGCCCGGGAAACCGACATCGTTGAGATGCTGGAGAAGGCGGGGCTGCATGCCTCGGCGCAGGTAACGCTGCACGATGGCCGGACGGGCGCACCTTTCGATCGCAAGGTGACGGTCGGATACATCTACATGCTGAAGCTGCACCACTTGGTGGACGACAAGATCCACGCTCGCTCCATTGGCCCTTACAGCCTGGTCACCCAGCAGCCGCTGGGGGGCAAGGCCCAGTTCGGCGGCCAGCGCTTCGGCGAAATGGAAGTCTGGGCATTGGAAGCCTACGGCGCCGCTTACACTCTTCAGGAGATGCTGACTGTGAAATCGGACGACGTCTCGGGCCGGACCAAAGTTTACGAGTCGATCGTGCGGGGTGATGACACGTTCGAGGCTGGGGTACCGGAGTCTTTCAACGTCTTGGTCAAAGAGTTGCAGTCGCTCGGACTCAACGTCGAGTTGAACTGATCGGACCGGCGCGGCTCCACGATTGAGAGGTTCCTGATGAACGAATTGCTGAAAATTTTCGGGCAGGTCGGCGGCACGCAGCGGTTTGACGAGATCCGCATTTCCATTGCCAGCCCGGAGCGCATCCGCTCGTGGTCATTCGGCGAGATCAAGAAGCCGGAAACGATCAACTACCGGACGTTCAAGCCGGAGCGGGACGGACTGTTCTGCGCAAGAATATTCGGACCGATCAAGGACTACGAGTGCCTTTGCGGCAAATACAAGCGGATGAAGTACAAGGGCATCATCTGCGAAAAATGCGGCGTCGAGGTCACCTTGCAGAAGGTGCGGCGCGAACGGATGGGCCACATCGAGCTGGCATCGCCGGTGGCCCACATCTGGTTTCTGAAGTCGCTGCCGAGCCGGGCCGGCCTGCTGTTGGACATGACCCTCAAGGACCTCGAAAAAATCCTTTATTTCGAGGCCTATGTGGTGATCGAGCCGGGCCTCACGCCGCTGAAGCTGCATGAACTGATCACCGAAGAGCAGTATCAGAAGGCGATCGATTCGTACGGGGAGGATGCCTTTACGGTCGGAATTGGCGCCGAAGCCATCCGCGACATGCTGAAGGTGCTCGACCTGGAGCAGGAGCAGACACAGCTTCGGGTCGATCTGAAGGAAACGAATTCA
>DAIQPV010000170.1:0-7111 GCA_036787145.1 Rhodospirillales bacterium | reverse complement strand
AGGGAAGGGCCGGGTTGGGAAGGGGAAGTGTCGCGTTGCATGGCTATCGTCCGCCGGGCGCCGAGAGAGTGGGTTCCAGGGTCGTCATCCTCGCCGCGTCGCGGCGCCGCCGGTCGCTGGCAAAGCGGAACAGCAGGGTCACGATCGCGATGATTCCCACCATGTGGCCGCCCGCGACCGCCGCCGCGGCCCCCGAGAGGCCCCACGCCGGGACCGCCAGGTGCGCGATGCCCCCGGTTACAAGCACAACCGTGGCGAACGGCCAGAGGAGGGGGCCGAACCGGCCGGTGGTGGTGACGACGTGACTGAGCGCGTTGCCCACGTAAGCGATGATCGTCGCCGCCATGACGAAGCGGAAGGCGGGCGCCGCCTCGACGAAGGCGGGGCCATAGAGGGTGCCGAGGATCCAGGGGCCGGCGAGGATCGCCATCGCCAGGCCGGCGGAGGCCATGGCGGCACAGACGGCGACGTATTGCAGGGTGAGGCGCGCGAAGCTGGTGCGATCGCCTGCGGCCCAGAGATCCACCAGCCGCGGAAACAAAGACTGGCCGATGGCGTGGACCGCCAGCAGGCCGATCGCGGCGATGTTGTCCATCGCGGCGTAAAGGCCCAGCCCCGTCGACCCCATCGAGGCTTCGATGGCATAGCGCGGCGCGTTGAAATTGATGCTGATGAGGACGACGCTGACGCCGAGCGGAGCTGCGTGCAGGATCAGTCCGCGGCAGGTGATCCAGCTTCGCCGCAGCGTCGTGCGCCGGCGCGGCCAGTCTGTCGCGGATCGCGCCGCCACATGGTCGAAGCCTCCCAGCACGAGGGCCGACGCGAGCATCATGCCGGCCGCCATCGCAACCATGCTTTGGGTCAGGGCGAAGCCGATGCCGCCGAACAGCAGGAGAAGGAGGCCGCGCAGCCCCAGTGAGAGGCCGGCCAGAGCGAGCCGTCCCCCCCGCTGGAGGAGGGCGTGGTAGATGTCTCCGACGCTCTCCAGCGCTTTGGCGACCGCGATCAGGGCGATAACCAGCAGCGGTTGGTTTCGGTAACCCAGCGCCACGCCGACGCCAACGATGACGGCGGTGGCGATCAGCGAGAACAGGATGCGGATGCGCCTGAATTCGCCGAAGCGGCGGATGCCGCGGCGGTCCGTGTTCAGCACCTGGCGCAGCCCGAGTTGCGTCGCCACGATGATCGGAGCGGCCAGCGCCAGCGCGAAGGTGAAAACGCCGACCGGCTTGGGGCCGCCGAGGCGGGCCAGCGCCAGCACCAGCAGCCAGACGCAGCCGGTGGCGGTGAGCTGCCCGGCAAAGAAAACCACGGCGTCGCGGTGGACCTCTGCGACTTTTGGCCGCCTCGAGGCGAAGCTTCGCGGATGCTCGGCCAATTCTGGGCCGGGGCCACCGGGCAGGGACAGCGGCATCGTTTTCCCCGGAGTTGTCACGGCGCGGTCGGCTCCCGGTCGCAAGGTGCCGCGGCCGGGGCGTTGCGGCGCTCGATCCACTCGTGGGCGGCGCGCAGCACGTCGTCGCGGCGGAAGCCGCTCAGCTGCGCGATGAACACCGTCAGCACGCCGCGCAGCAGCCACTGCACGTCCTGCGCGAGGTCGGCCTTGGCGTAGTAGGCCAGGTCTAGCCGGGCCTTGGCCGGGAACAGAACCTCGCGGTAGTAATCCTCCGGGTCCCGGTTTGCCGGGAACAGATCGCTCTCGTTGCGGAACAGGACCTGGGTCGGCCCGAACATTCCCGGCTGATGGCGCAGGACGCCGCGATAGGAGACGCCGAAGCAGTCGGCGAACCGCATCGATTCCGGTCGCGGGCCGACCAGGGACATCTCGCCCGTCAGGACGTTCCAGAACTGCGGCAACTCATCCAGCTTGCTCTCCTGCAGCAGCCTGCCGACGGGGGTCAGCCGCGCGTCGGCGCGCAAGGTCACTGCCGGCCCCCGCTCCGCCGGCCCGTCCGCGAACTTGCGGAACTTGAGCAGCCGGAATGGCTTGCCATGACGGCCGAGGCGGGTTTGCGCGAACAGCACCGGCCCCGGCGTCTCGATGCGGATGGCGGCCGCGATCAGCAGCATCAACGGCAGCAGAGCGAGCAGGGCCGTGCCCGAAACGACGATGTCCAGGGCGCGCTTCAGCGTCGCGTTGATCGCCGAGCCCGGCGCGTGTTCAGGCAGCATAGGTTGCCCGCATCGGCATCGCCGCGGGTTCTGCGGTACTCAGCGCCCGACTCAGCGTGGCGACCACGACTTCGACGTTGGCGACACCGAGCGCCGGATGCAACGGCAGGGTCAGTTCGCGGGCGGCGAACTCCTCCGAGAGCGGCAGATGCTGGGCCGGAAAGCGCGTGCGGTAGTATGAGAACAGATGGGCGCAGGGGTAATGGATCGTCGTCTGCACGCCCATCTCGCGCATCGCCTGCATCACCCGGGTGCGGTCGCAACCGGCCGGCAGCAGGACAGGGAGCACATGGTAGGCGGACGCATCGCCACTGCCGAAGGGCATGCTCACCCGCGGGCAGGCGGCGGCCAGCCACTCCCGGTAGGCACCGGTCAGTCGCCGCCGCTCGGCATTCCAGCCGCGCAACCGCGACAGCTGCACCAGACCCACCGCGGCGCGCAGCTCGTCCATCCGGTAGTTGAAGCCCAGTTCGGGAACGTCGTAGCTGAAGGCATGGCCCTTGCTGCGCTCCCACGACGATGTGGTCATGCCGTGGCTGCGCATCCGGCGGACGCACGCCAGCAGTGCCGGATCGCGCATGAACACCATGCCGCCCTCGGCCGTCGTCATGTTCTTATTGCCGAAGAAGCTGAACACCGCGGCGTCCGAATATCGGCCGAGATCGGCCGCTCCGGCGGCGTGCGCCGCATCCTCGATCAGCAGCAGGCCGCGCGACCGGGCAAACGCCTCCCAGGCGGCACCATCGACGGTATAGCCGGCGTAGTGCATGACGATGACCGCCTTCGTCCGCGGCGTGCACTTCAGCGCAGCGTCACGCAACGAAAGATGCGGCCGGGACAGCTCCTCGATGTCGACGAACACCGGCGTCGCGCCCACGTAGAGGATGCTGTTCACCGTCGCCACGAACGTAAGGGACGGCACCAGGACCTCGTCGCCGGGGCCGATGCCCAGCGCTTGCAGGGCCAGGTGGAGGCCTGCCGTGCACGACGCGACGGCGACCGCGTCGTTGGCTCCATGGTGTGCGGCAAAGGCCTGCTCGAAGGCCCGGACTTTCTCGCCGTTGGTGATCCAGCCGCTTTCGATGACCTTGGTCAACGCCGTGATTTCGTCGGCGCCGAGCGCCGCTTCCGCAACCAGCAACATCTCTTCTCCTCGCGCCTCAGGGGGCGATCCGGGTGAACGTCGCGCTGAACGCGACCGGGTCAGGCGGCGACACTGCGCCGCATCGGCGGTGCATAGTCTTCAAAGGGAGTCTCCTGGGCCTCCTGGAAATCCTCGACGCGGCCGATATCCAGCCACAGGCCCTCGTGCTCGTAGCAGTGGACGTCGAGCCCCTTTCCCAGCAGGCAGAAGATCAGATCATCGAAGCCGTAGGCGACGCCGCGGGGAATCAGATCGATGATTTCCGGCTGCATGCAGTAAATGCCCATGCTGACGGTGTGATAGAGCGAGGGTTTCTCGCGGAACCCCATCACGTGGCCGTCGCGTTCCTCGATGATGCCGAAGTCGAGGCGGATCTTGCGGCGCGCGGTGGCGATCGTCAGCAGTCCGCCGTGGCTGCGGTGAAAGGCGCCGAACGCATTGATGTCGAGGTCGGTGAGAACATCGCCGTTGAGCATCAGGAAGGTGCCGTCGAGATCATCGCGCAGCAGGCTTAGCGCTCCCACGGTTCCCAGCGGGTTGGTTTCACGCGTGTACTTCAGGCGCATGTCCCACTGCGAGCCATCGCCGCAGACGGCCCCGATCAGGTGGCCGAGGTAGCCCGTGGTGATGTAGGCATCCCGGGTGCCGTTGCGCCGAAGCCACTTCAGCAGCAGTTCGAGGACGGGCTGATTGCCGATCGGCATCAGCGGCTTTGGCAGGACCATCGTGTAAGGCTTCAGCCTGGTTCCCAAGCCGCCAGCCTGAATGACTGCCTTCACAAGCGTTCTCCTTTACCGGTCTCGAGACCAAACGAACGGTCACTGCGGGTGCTCATGCCCGGTAGTACCGGGACATGCCGGCCGAGTAGCGGGCCGAGTCGCCATAGCCGTAGCGCGCATGGTTTTTCAGATGGACCTGGGTGAGGACGATGCCCTCGAACCGCTTCGTCGCCGTGGCCAGCTGCATCGCCGCATATTTCACCACCTCTCGGCGGGTGGCGCCCCAGCGCACCACCATGACCGTGGCGGCTGCCGCGTTCGCCACGAACAGCGGGTCGGTCAAGGCCATCAGCGGCGGCGTATCGATGATGATGGTCTCGTAGCGATCCTCGAGCTGGTGGATCAGGTCTGGAAGCGCCGGCGTGGTCAGCAGGTCGCTGGCGTTGAGCTGGCGCTGGCCCGCGACGATGACGTCGGCAGCGGTCCGCGGGTCACGCTGGATCACCTGGTCGAGGGTGGCCGCGCCGGACAGCAGCTCGGCGAGACCGGGCCGGACAGAAAGACAAATGGTTTCAGCGACATGGGAGCGGTGCAGGTCAGCGTCGATCAAAAGCACCCGGCGTCCGGTGTTGGCGAGCATGCGCACCAGCGACAACGCCGTGGTCGATTTGCCTTCGTCGGCTTCGGCGGACGTAAACGCGATGCTGCGCGGCAACGAGCCGAACGACGCCATCGCCAGCTTGTTGTAGATGGACCGGATCGCGTCGGCGTGGACCGAGGCGGGCTGATCGAGGATCTGGGTCGAGAGCTGCTTGCGCTTGCGGGAGGCGCGACCGCCCCGGGCGGCCGGGACGTGGGCGAGCACGGGCACGCCCAATTCCTGCTCGACCTGGTGCGCGCTGCGGAAGCCGGCATCCAGGGCTTCGGCGGCGGCGGCGACCGGCACACTCGCAATGATTCCCGCCAGCACGGCCAGCAGGACGATCATGGCCGGCTTGGGGAATGAAGGTTCATCCGGGACGGCGGGGCGGGAGATGATGCGGGCATAGGCGGCGGTCGAGCGCGCATCCTCGCGGGCGCTCGACTCGATGAACTGACTCATGAATTTTTCGAGCAGCAACCGGTTGGCTTCGGCCTCGCGCTCCAGACCGCGCAGGGCAATCGACGCGGTGTTCGCTTCCGAGCCCTGCTGCTTCAGGCCGTTGAGGTCCTTGGCGAACGCGGCTTCGCGGATGCGCGCTGCCTCTGCCTTGCTCTCCAGGCCGCGGACGATCTTGCGCACTTCCGAGCTCAGCGCGTCCTTCAGCCGCTGCTTCTCGGCGGCGAGCTGGATCATCTGCGGATGGCGTGGCCCGTACTTCTCGGTCATTTCCGCTTCGCGCCGCTCGAGACTGAGCAAGTCGCCGCGAAACCGCTGGATCAGGTCCGACTGCAGGATTTGATCGAGGGCCTCGATGTCGTCGCTCCGGTTCAGCAACCGCCGCGCCTGGCTGGCTTCGGCCTCCGCCGCCAGGCGGGCCGCCGTGGCATCGATCAGCTTGAGGTTGAGATCGGCGATCTGGGCTGCGACCAGGGACGTCTTGTCGCCCTGGAACAGGTCATGCTGACGGCGATAGGCCTCGACGTTGCGTTCGGCCTCGACGACCTTGTTTCGCAGCTGCTGGACGTTCGAGGCCAGCCACTCGCTGGCGCGACGTGCGTTGGCCAGCCGCTCCTCGTAGCGCGAGGCGAAGTAGACGTCCCCGAGGGTGTTAACGACCTGTGCTGCCAGCGCCGGGTCGGCCGAGGTGAAGGTGACATTGAAGACCCGCGAATGACCGACGGGTTTTACCTCCAGGTGAGTCTCGAAGCGCTTGAGGACTTCCGCCCGTTCCCGGGCGGCAATTTCTTCCGTGCTCAGGGGTGGTGACGGCGGCAGCCAGCCGGCCGGCAACTGACCGCGCAGCCAGGCCAGCACCTCGGTCCGGGTGAGCCAGGTCCTCGGCGCCAGGGCCGGGTTGAACTCGGGATTCTGGTCCAGATTGAGCTGGTCGATGACTTTTTCGGCCAGCTCGCGCGACTTGAGGATTTCGACTTCGCTGAGAATGCCGGCGACGATGCCGGCTTCCTCCTGCACGCCCGAGGCGCTGCCGGTGCCCTGGAACTCGCCGGCGGACGACCCGCGGGCTTCGAAAGCGATCTTCAGCGCTGCCGTGTACCGCGGCGGCAATACGTGGGTGACCAGCAGGGCTGCAAACGCGCAGCCGATGATGGTGGCGGCGATCAGACCTTTGCGCCGGGAGAGCACCTTGAGCAGATAGCCGCGTTCCACGATGGGCGGAACGACAGCCGTTGCCGCCTGTTTCGGGATGGTGGGAACGCGAAGAGTCAGATGATCGTCCATCAGTGATCCGTTTGTTCCGGGGCGTTGCGAGATGCGCGCATCGCGGCAGGCACGATGCCGGCTTTGCAGGGTGCGCGCTGGATCAGGGGAAAGTGACACTGACTTATCCGGTGCAGCCTTGCCGCGGGCTGACCCCGCTTGCACGGCACGGGTGGGTCAGGAAGAGTGGCCTGGAGCGCCCGACGCCAGAAACGGTCTGAGCCCATTCCCGCAAACAATCTGTGTCAGCATCTCTGTAGCAAGCGCAGTTCACTCAGGAACTCCATAGTATTAATGCAAAAGTTAGCGCACAATATCCCTATAGTATCGCACGAACACCTGCTCTGTACTCAGATTATATACACCATATGTTTTAAAGAGTCACTATCTATTGCCGCAGGTTGCAAACTTACCGGGTGGAGTCAGTTTGGGGCTAGTGCCATTGCCTGCATCATGACTCCGTTCACCTTGCGAACATCGAAGACGTCCTCGGCGATCCGGCGGCTGGCCCGGCCCATGCGCGTTGCCAGCGCCGGATCCTGGGTGAACGTGCGCATGGCGGCGGCAAGCGAGACGGGATCGCGCTGGGGCACGACAAAGCCGTTCACCCCGTCGAGCGTCGTCTGCCGACAGGCTGAAATGCCGGTGGTGATGACGGGGCGCCCGATGGCAAGGGCTTCGATGACGGTGCGCGGCAGGCCCTCGCGATAATAC